>NZ_BAAHBI010000043.1:0-24740 GCF_054776755.1 Spirosoma litoris
AGTTCGCACCTCAAAATTCACACAGCTTTGGGGATTTTCCGTAAAGTTTAAACAGCCTCATGGAAAAACAGTTACCACGCTCACCGATAAAGACGGCAAAACTTTCAGGAACGTATGGTCTATAATTAAAGACAAAAAAGGCAATATCTGGTTCGGTGCCGATGGTCTTTGGCGCTATGATGGCAGTGCCTTTACCCAAATCGATCAGACGGGTGCTGGTGTTATAATCGAAGATCAAAAGGGAAACGTTTTGACTAGTATAGGTGGGCCTATTTTCCGTTATGATGAAGAGTCATTGTCTATTAAACAACCACCTGCTAAGCAGGTGGATTTGTTAACAAGGAGCGGGCATAGCCCGCAGGCTTACTCGTCAGGAGACCCAAATAAATCGAAATCGATAGACTGGTTCTCCTCTTTACGGTCTTCAGTCTCTTGATACTTGACATACCGACGAATATGATCCTCATTGATGCCAACTGTGTTAACAAAATACCCCCGTGACCAGAAGTGGTTGCCCCAATAAGGCTTCTTCTTTAACTGAGGGTAGCTCTTGAAGAGTTTGATGGCTAATTTGCCTTTCAGCGTACCCATCAACTCCGAAACCGACACCCGAGGGGGAATACTGACTACTAGATGAACATGATCGGCCTGCACGTTTAGCTCCATGATTTCGCAGCCTTTCCAATCACATAACATCCGGATATCATGCTCTACCAAGTCCTTGACCAGACCTGTTAGTACACGGAAACGATACTTAGGCGTCCAGACAATATGGTAGTCGCATTTCCATCGGACCGCCGAAGCGGACGACATGAGATTGTTTTTTATGCTTACTCATGCCGTAAAACTAACAAAAAGGCAAAGCCAACTAGGACATCACCACCGCCCAAGGCGGTGGGTTATCGAGTTTCACTAAAAAACCATCTGTAACCGTAATAAAGACAAAATATGAAGGGCGTAGGAATCTCCCTTTCGGGATGTTATGGGCTACTGATGGCAGTATTTGGCTTGGACCTGACCGTTACCGTTATGATGGAAAGACTCTCACGGACTTTAAAAAGGGTCAGAAATAATATAAGCTGTTTCTCAAAAGGCTCGTTAAGTAGCTACTTGAGAAGAAGCCGTAAGGTGAATTTACATGCAGACAAAACGCCTTGCTTACGAGTCGGGGCGTTTTTTTATTGATTTAGACTTCATCATCAATCTGTTAATGGCTAGGGTTGCCGTTCCCTCAAAAGATAGATTAAAATAGTATTAAAGCATTGCTTCTAGAGCTGATATTGAGTCAATTAGATTAAATTTTTTACTCTTTTATCCTCTCCTTTATGACTAAACTCTCCTTTCTCGCTCTTCTACTTCTACCAGGCCTGCTGCTAGCTCAGGGTAACTATGTAGCCAATAGTGGCACTACTTCTAACACCGCCACTTATGGTACTTTTAATACGTTTGTCGGACCAGGCGCAGGCAATAGTGGTCATGTAACAGGTAATCGGAACACCGTCACGGGCTACAATGCCGGTATTTCGCTAACATCCGGTTCGTTAAACAGTTTTTTCGGAGTAGATGCCGGTGAGTTTACAACAACGGGTAGCGCCAATACATTTATTGGTCGATCAGCCGGATTGGCTAATACGACCGGGTATTCAAATGTATTTATAGGTACTTTGGCGGGGCAGACTAACACTGGGGGCTCTTCGAACGTATTTAGTGGCTATCAGGCGGGTAATTTCAATACGACTGGCAGTTCGAACCTATTTGACGGTTATCAGGCGGGTTATGCTAACACCACGGGCACGTTGAATGTATTTAGTGGCTGGCAGGCCGGGTATAGTAATACCAAAGGAGGTACGAATACGTTTAGTGGGGCACAGGCAGGATTCAGTAACACGGAGGGCAATAGAAATGTATTTATCGGAAATCTGACTGGCTCAGAAAATACCACGGGCAACTTCAATACATTTACCGGTACCTATGCCGGTGCCAGCAATACAACTGGCGAAAGCAATGTATTTTATGGTTATGGTGCAGGAGGAAGCAATAAGACCGGCTCCAACAATATCCTCATTGGGCCACTGTCGGGTACGGCCATCACCACCAGCGATGACAATGTGCTGATCGGCTACAACAGTCAGGCAGAGGATAAACTTTACAACGCCATCGCTATCGGGGCCAACAGCCGAGTAGCCACCAGTAATGCCCTGATTCTGGGCAATGGAGTAAATGTCGGAATTGGTACATCAGCACCGACGAATCGGCTGGAGGTGGTCAGCGAATCAGCCAACACCAGCGGTTTAACCTTAACCAAGCTGACGGCTTCAAGTCCAACTGTCCGAACTAGTGATCAATTCTTGACGGTGAGCGAAACGGGGGAAGTGATCAAGTCTCGGTATCAACTCAGAATCGAGAGTTCTGCTGAGTGGAGTGATAAGGTCTTTGGTCCCCTATATACGCTTCGTTCGTTAAGATCCGTGGAGCGATTTATCAAGCAAAACGGTCATTTACCCGGCGTTCCCTCAGCTGAGCAGGTAGTCAACGAAGGGGTTGATTTAGTCAAGATAAATGCCACCCTGTTAGAAAAAGTGGAGGAATTGACCCTGTATAGTATCGAGCAGGAAAAAAAGGCGAGTCGACAGGAGGCCATCAACCACCAGCAACAGGCAAAAATTGAGCACTTAGAGCGATTGATGCAGCAACTGCTGAAGAAAAAGTAATGTAAGTCAAGCCAACGCTTCCTGGCGGGCCAGCCCGTTACTTTCATTGTAAATCCCATCAAACCCTCCCAACTGAGACGAGGGAGTGTCTATAATTCGGGCGTTTCAGGAGATTGAAAATAAGTGCTGGAGACATTCAGAAGTGAGCCTGGAAGAACCTAAGAGACGTTTCCTATGGACACCGGGTTGCTTTCTTCAAAGCCCATTTGAAATCAAATAACCCACTCGCCAGTTTTTATAGCCTGGATAAGAAATCGTCAATGCGCTCAACTAAGGCTGGGTTATCGGTAGCAATATCGGTATGTGTTTTAGGATAGCTATATAGTGTAAAAATTGAATCCAGTTGAAACTGGACCATTTTCTGTTCCAACTCACGGCCCTGACTGATGGGAACGATGGGATCATTTAAACCCATATGCAATTGGGTTAAGGGTAAGTGCTGGGCGAAATAAAGCGGGCTGGATGCAAGTAATTTGCGTCGACAAGCCGCTAAACTAGCGGAGTTAGTTTTGAGCGCATTTAAAAATTGGCACTGGTAGGTTGGGTCATTTTCATGTTGAGCAGTGAGCATTACTAAATCCGTGGGACAGACCACACCCACCACCCGCTTTACCCGTTTATCGCGTATGCCTGCTAATAGTGCTACAGTGCCGCCCCGGCTACCTCCTCGTACAGCCGTTCTGGTAACATCGGCGCTAGGTTCGGTTTGTTGAATCAGATTCAGAAACGCGATGGTATCATCGGCAGCCCCATCAAAGGCATCGCATGGGTCGCCCTCAGAAAGAGGGGATGAATAAAGCGTGCCGTTTACAGTAAGGGCTATTGATTGGCCCCTCAGAGCTGGAATGGCTAATATGAAAGGCGTCTTGGCCAAGGCGCTATCGACGGCGAGGGAAACGGAATTGGTCGTTATACCCAGCCCGAATCCATTGATCAATAGCCGAACGGGCAGGCGGTTTGCTCCTTGAGGAATGAGTAAAGCACCATATTCCTTAATACCAGCCACAACATAAGCCACTATTTTGAGGGTAAATTTTCCATTCAGGAGTTTACTATCCTGAACGAGCTGGTAGTTAGTGGGTAGTAAATCTCTTTTTTGCCAGTCCAGACTAATCTGATCAAGTTCTGTTGGTTGAGGAACCGCAAATAATACATCTTTATCAGCCTGAGGCAGGACCTCCTTTTTGGTACAGGATAAAGCGATGGTAATAAAAGCTGAGAGTAGAAACCGTTTCAATTTCAGGAGGTATTATCGTGTCGGTAAAGGTGCAGTGATAAGTCAAAGCGTCAAAGTTAAATGTTGTTAACGGGGTGAAAGGCGGACTTACAATCTGATTCCTTTATGAGACTTTATACTTTAGCCGTATATTCTCTTCAAACGCTCCCTCATAAAACAAAGAAGGCTTACCATATTCTTAATCCGGGCATTCAATGATACGGATTTCAGCTGTTCTCTACTGGCCCATGTAAGATGAGGACCAATACATCTTTTGTAACTTTATTTACTTATTGGCCATAAACCACGTGTATATCGTCAACCTGTTATATGACGAAGTGAAAGGAGGTTTTAGACTATGTTTGGAATAGGCTAAAAATGAGAGTCCGCCTTATCTTGGAGTTACCAAGCTACCAAGATCATGAACGAATCGTTTCAAGAACTAACGGACTCCCAGTGGCAAGTTATTCAACAAATTCTGGATGACAAACGCCAACGCTGGCATTCACTCCGTACGATCGTCAACGCCATTTTATGGCTCAACTATACTGACATCCAGTGGCGAGAATTGGCTAAAATGAAGGCCCCCCTATTGCCCTGGCAAAGTGTCTACTACCACTTCCGCCAATTCAAACGCAACGGGAAGTGGGAACAAATTCTGGACAGCTTGGTCGTTCGAGAACGAAAGCGACAGCAGCGAGAGGAAACGCCAAGTCTATTAGCCATTGATAGTCAGAGTGTAAAGATTATGCAATTCATTGAGCAAGAAACAGGTTTAGACGCTAATAAAAAGATCAATGGCCGCAAGCGGAGTAGTGCAGTGGATCGATTAGGCTTGCCTTGGGCTTTAGCTGTGACAGGGGCTAATGTATCGGACAATAAGGCCGGCTGCTTAGTGGTTGATCGTCTGAAAGGGAAAGTTCCACGACTGGCGGTTATTGCTGCCGATCATGGTTACAAAGTCCGTTTCATCGAACATGTTGAAACGGAATATGGCTGGCGCGTGGAAGTTGCACAGAAACCAGAGAGTAGTCGTGGCTTTGTGCCTGAAAAGAATCGCTGGCCGGTTGAACGTAGCTTTGGCTGGTTCAATTTCAGGCGACGTTTATTTCGAGATGTGGAGAAAAGCGTAGAAAGTTTGCCGGGCCGCCGTTGCGGAGGCTATGCTTCAAATTGCCTTTATTTCCATTCTTCTCAACCAACTCGCCAAATAAATTACCAAAACATACTCTTGGAAGGTGGCCACGGCATTTAATCTGAGATGAAGACTAATAAAGTAGCCTAGATGCTCAGTGGTTTAACTTCCTTGATTTCACGTTGCACAAGCACAGTTGAACCTCTGCGTTAATCACAGCCACATAAACAGGCCATCGTCCTTTTCCCCGGTTTAAGTGTATAAGTTGCTAAAGTAGCATTGACCGTATAGCTGATAGTCAATGCTGCACCATTAGGAGCGAGTTGTCCCTGAATGAGAATTGGCGAGTCCGCGAAACCAGCTCCCGTGAAGGTAGAATAGGTACCTTTTGTAGCGAAAGCGCCCTTACTATCCAACTTGATATCGGGAAGTGTAATGTATTCGCAGCAAACACCCGTTAAACGATAAGCGCCCTGGTAGGGAGCCAGTTCAATGCAGCCGTCCGCCCACGTATCTACGGGTAAAGGATCCGTTTTAGGCGAGCAACCGAGCGCAACCGTCCAGATAAAAAAGTATGCCAGTAGATTCGTTTTCATAAGCAGGAACTAGATTCTACTAAGAGCGGATTAGCTGGAAAAGGGTTGTAAAGCACAATTATTCAGAGCGGCTTATCGGCTATTTTCTTCACATATTCGGGTGAAACAAGCTTCACCATTCCTTTTTTGTCGAGCTTCACTTTAATCCGACCCGAAGGTGTCCAGTTCAAGACGGTTGCGGACTCATGTCCACGCAGATAGCCTCCAACCCGACTATCAACTTTTACGCTGTCACCGGGAGAAATTACCGCTTTCCTAATGCTTCGTTTCAGTACTAACTCATTCGACGGCAAATACGCTGGTAGAAAAACAAAAAACATGAGTCATCCCGAATTTTAGGGTCTGACTAAACAAGCGAAAACCTCCTGAACTTTGTGGTCGCCAAACTACAAAACAGGAGGTTTTCTAATGAATACTGGTGCAAAACAAACCAATTCTGAACAAGAATGGTCGCAATCCGTGGGCCTTTTTTATCAACAGCGCTTAACCCAGTTTACCCACAGTATCCTGGAGGAGTTAACCACTTTGATAGATGTGCGGTTAGTACGCACCTTTAGCCAACTTCTGATTACCTTGTTACGCTTTCGGCACCGAAATCAGGGACTGCTATTGAGCGAATTAGGCGAACATCTGCTCTCTGCCCGTCAAGCTCCAGCGGGTATGAAACAAATCTCTAACTTGCTACGATGTCCCAATTGGAGTCATATCCTGATCCAGACAAGCATTCGTGCCAAAGCCCAGACGTTTTTTGAGCAACTTCATCAGCAAGGCCAACGCGTGTTGGTACTCTGGCCGGGCCGCCGGAGCGGATGAGAGTGTAATGGAAAAGCCGGAGACTCTGGCCAGTGAGGATCTGGGGACTGTTCGGAGTAGTAAAGCTCGCTGGCTTAAGCGCATTCGACCTGGCTACTTCAATCCACCCGATGATAAACAGGTCTGTGTCCCAGGTCTGGAATGGCTGGGCATTTTATTGGCGGGTGCGAGTGGGGCCCCTTGCCTGTTTGAGTTTGCGTGGTGGACTAGACGGGGGAGCATGCTCGCCAGCAAACGGATGTGCTCGATGATACGTTGAGCGAACTGACCCAGCGCTTTGGTCAGACCGTCTTCCATGTCTTCGACAGAGGCTATGCCTCCCAGGCTTGGTTAGGAAAGATATTGGCGGCTAGACTGATTCGCTGGCAAACTCATTATTGCTTGCTCAATCAGGCGGGCCAATCCATCAAGACTTGGGAAATCACGCGGGGGGCAAATGGTCCGTCGATCATCGGTTAGTCTATGATGCGGTTCAGAAGTGTCATCGAAACACAGGTATTATTTACCAGCCAGTCTGGCATCCGGCTTACCCTGATGTGCGGCTGTATTTGACCGTATCGCGGCCTGGTAAGGGGAGTACACCTTGGTATTTGCTCACCAACGAGGTTATTGACTCCGTGGAATCAGCCTGGCAGATGGTGTTTGCCTATGCCCGCCGTTGCGGTTCCCCGCCGGGACAGATTGAGACGGCCTTTCGGTATACCAAATCGGAGCTGGCTGTAGAATCACCTCGCTTATGGTTTTGGGAAAACCGACTTAAGTTAATGATGATCGTGGCTTTGTTATACGCCTTTTTACTCTCCTTACTACGGACTGAGTTGAGCCACTGGCAGCAACTACTTTTGCGATTGGGTTGCCACCGAACAGGAAAGCGGTGCCGAGAAGCCTCAGCACCGCTTTATCGTATCCGAATTGTATTCACCCACTTATGGACTCAGAATTCGGGATGACTCATGTTTCGGAGCTAGTTACCCCCTGGTTTAATAGGCTTCTCAGGTGGATCGTCGTCCTGAAAGGTGTGATGAATAGCTGTAGAATCAGAGGTAGTAGACGATGTAGGAACTACAGACGTTTGATGGCATGCCACCATTCCCATTCCCATCGCCAACATACCTACCCCTATCCACAGCCGTACCGAAGCCAGCCGCAGCATTTGCTTACGCATAGTAGTAGTAGTTTGTAGTAGACGAATGGTCGGTTCCGGGACGTCCTTGAAAAGCTTTGGAACTGACTTACGAGAATGAATTGCAGCCTGTAAAAAAAAATTACAGGGTTACCCAAAAAAAATGTTACTTTTTTTTGGGGTAAGGAATGAAGGGTAAAGAGTACACTTGCAACAGTTAACCATCCATGTCACAATCTGAAACAGATCTTTTGTTATGTGCGCTGTTACGTTCCAACCAGTATAGGGATGTTCAGAAAGGAATGCGTATGTTAACCAAACTAGCCAGGCCGATAGCCCTACAGTTTATACGGAAGAATAGCGGCTCGCTGGCTGATGCAGAAGATATCCTTCAGGATTCGCTTGAAACCCTATGGCTACAAATTCGGGATGAAGTGTATATTCAACAACCCGGGATACCATTAGCGAGCTATGCAGGTAAGATTATTCGCAATAAATGGTACAAAGAATTACGGCGACGACGGACAAAGAACGAAGAGTCTTTGTCGGAATTGGAAGTAGCAGATGATGAACAGGAAGAGGAAACTTATCTCGATCAGGTTGAAAAGTGCCTTAATCAATTGGGCGGAACCTGTCAGATCATTCTACAAGATTATTACATAAATCACCTGGATCTGGGTGAGATTGCCGAAAACCTAAACAAAACATATGCTGCTATAAAAGAACAGAAATATCGTTGTATGCTCAAGTTGAAGGCAATAATTTACCGACCTACCCCGCCAAAAAATAATAAAACAAATGAAAACAAATAATGACTTGCTGATGGACAACACAGACGAACTTCGAGACTGGGAATTAATAGAAGGTTACTACCAGCATACGCTATCGACGACCATAAAGGCCTATGTCGAAAAGCGATTTTTAACCGATCCGGAATTTCGGGCCAATGCCGAAACCTGGAAACAAGCCGACACCGACCTTCGCACATTGGCATTGCGAAATGTAGTCCGGCAAACGATTCGGCAGGAGTCGCACCGATTGCATTGGGCAAAACGAATCCGATTAGGGGTGACTGCTCTGGCAGCCACTTGTGTCCTAACAGGCTGGGGATTATTCAGTTCCGTCGACATTCAGACGTACCAGCAGGATTTGACAATTCTTAGGCAATACCGCACGGACTCCTCAGGTAATGCCTCCTCCTGGACGGCCCGTCAGCAAACCTTTTATCGCGATTTTTTCGAGGGGCAATCGTACTTAGCCGATGGTCAGCCAGCGCTGGCAATCCCCTATTTCGAACGGGTGCTGAACCTGAAAAATCTCAGACCTTATTTTCGACAGGCAGTTGCGTGGCAATTAGTAAATGCTTATCTGCAAACCAATCAACCCGATAATGCCGATGCGACCTACCATCGGCTGATGGCTACCGGCGAACTGGTCTACCCGATCCGAAACGTCGATCACTTGCGGATAAAGTGCCAAATCGGTTGGCAAAAGCTCGTTTACTGACCCACCCTATTGCCACAACTATCATCAGAAGACCAAGTCCCAAAGCAACATAACCGGACCAGACTGCCCGCTCCTGCAAATTAGCTGGGGGGTAAGTAGGTCCATTTTGCCCCATCAGGATCAGATGAGCCCAATAAAACGGAGGGGCAAAACCTCCATTGGCTCCTTCCTGCTGAATAAAGGCTAACTTAGCCTGTTGCAAAGACACATCGGTAGGTTTACCCTCCCGAAGGTGTTCATAAAAAAGTGTGGTTAATTTAGTCGTCGATAAGTCGTTGGCTTCCCATAACGAGGTCAACACTGAGCGACTGCCCGCTTGTGCAAAGGCTCGGGCCAAGCTGAGCAACCCTTCCGAATCGTGGACACGGCCATCGCCACTTCGGCATGCGCTCAGCATCACCAGCCGTAGATGCCTGAGGTTAAGCTGGGCGATCTCGTACGCATAGAGTCGGTGCGCTACTTCACCCGGGAAGAACGAAACATACGATTTGCCAGGGTTGTCACTGGCCCGAGCATGAGTAGCCAGATGAAATTGATCATGTTGCGCTATCAGATCCAGAAAAGCCTGTTTGCTGGCACTTTCGCCCACTGAAACCGTCCCTCCTACCGCATCGACTTCTGAGCGAGAAGACTGCAAAAACTCGTACCCCTGCCGCTGAAGAACAGGCAGAGTAGCCGCATCCGGCACGAAGGGAGCCATGCTAAGAATACGAGGTGATTCCTTCGGCAAAACCTGCTCTTCTCCCAAAGCGGTACGAGCCGAATAGTCATAACTAATGGCATAGTGCCTTAGTAAGTAGCTACCAGGTTCGTGGGCTGTTTCGAGCACTTCAAACGGAAGTTGATGCAGTAAACCGTCGCGCACAATAAGCAACCGCGAAACACCCGTCAGCGAGGATAGAACTGGCTTGATAAGGCCAATATATAACTGTCGGGCTATTCGATGGCCTTCGTACTGAAACGGGTCTGGACTGTGATAGACCATAGGGCGCAACGAATCGACCAGACTGTTGAGTCGATTAATACTCAGTGGCAGCTTTATCACGGTTACCTTTTTTGCCCTAAATACGGTAAGAAGCAGCCCTTCGCTCATAACACTATAGTGCAATAAGGCTGATTGGGAATCAAGCCGGGTCTGTAGCCGATGAATATCGATTGCCTGGTTTACTAAATTAATTCCGTGGGCAGAACTAACTGGAATCGTTTGCTGCTCAGCCAGAATAGCCGCCTTGCTCTGCTCCTGCACCTGAAGTAGAAGTCGTAAATAAGCAACGTCCCGAGAACGAATCCATCGGCGGAAAATAGCTTGCAATCCTGCCCGATAAGCAGGCCTGATTTCCTGTTGAAAAAATAGCTTCGACAACTCCGCTCGATAAGTAGTCTGTAGTTGGTCGGTAAGCCAGAACATCTGTTGATAAGTATGGATTGCCCGATCCAAAGCCTGGGAGTCGTTTTTTTGCAGGGCCAACTGATTCCATAAATCAGCCTTCCAGCGCAATGACTCGACTAAAGCAGGGCCATTAATAATTCCCGACAGAGATGGACGAGACGACTCATTTGCAAAGGATTTGCCCACTGCCTGAATGGAGTACTGAGCGTGGGCAAAGGCTGTTGACCAGCGTTGTCGCCGAGCAGCTATCTGGCTCAGCAATCGCCAGGTACGCGCTGGCAGTGTTCCTTCCTGATTAGTAGCTACATTGAGAGCCAATGTTTGCCGTAGGTAGGCTATAGCAATGGGCAATTGTCCTTGCTTGAGATAATATTGTCCCCAACCTTGCCGGATGTATCGATCGAACTCTGGATTAGGCTCAGGGAGTTTCTTGCGAATTTGTTCAGCCTCCCGGAGTAGCACCTGGGCCGAATCGGATCGATGTAGTTTGTAGTAAAAATCAGCAACACCCAACAGCAACCAACCTTTATGAATGTCCTGCATTGGATAGTGAAGCAACGAAGCGCGAAACAAGCGTTCAGCTTCAGACAAGCGTGCCGTACGGAGATAGAAATTGGCAAGTTGGTTTTCGGCCGTTGCCTGACTTCGAATAGTTTTCAATCGGGAAGACAAATTCAGTCGATTGCGAAAGTAAGATTCAGCCAGGCCATAATCTCCCTGATCAACGGCCCAGGAACCACGATTACCATAATAGGCCGCTACGTGCTGAGGGGTCTGCCGGAGCAACTTAGGATTTGTTTCAAGCAGCTCGTCTGCCAGTTGCCAGTACCGGCGAATTGAATCAGGTTGTGTGAGTTGATGGAACATCTCACCGAGGCTGGCATAGAGCTGGAAGCGGGTCGTATCGTTCAGAGGCCGAGCCCGCTTTCCCAACGCCAGTCCCCGTCGACAAAGGAAGAGAGCTTCAGAGTAGTCGTCCTGAATGTAATGAACTGTAGCCATATCCACACACGTACTGGCCGCGAAATCGCGTTCACCCGCTTTGAGAGCCAGTTCGTAGGCATTTTGATACAGTCCCAGAGCTCGTTTTGGCTCCTTACTGATACATAACTGCGCATCCTGCCAATACTGCCGGGCCTGAGGCAACTGAGCCATTAACGGACTGACTCCCAGCAATCCAAATGCTACAATTGTCTTTACGCTCTGAAATCCATTCATACTCAAAGCTACTGAATCTGTTGGTAATAGAACAAATAGACTATTTTTTAAAAAAACTGTTACCTCTACCACTTTGCTGGAATATCGTCATACAAAGCTTTCTGCTTCACACACCCAGCTTATTTCTGTATGGCTGTTCATCCTTACTTATTCATCCCGATGCTCACAAGCGTCGGGATGAATCGCATTCACTGTTTCTGTCCAACTGGGCTAATTCTTATTGGCGCTACTATCTCTCCAGACTGGATTGAATCAGGGTAGAGCCATTTTTTTGCTTTCCTGATTAGAAAAGTCTGCCTGATTCGATACACCAGATAAAAACATCAGCGACCTCAATCACTAGTCCAATTCGCCCACTACCATGAACCAACTCTCTTTCTGTATACCATCCCAAATGGAGAACTACTTCTCCGCTAAAATGCTCTTGCTGCTGCTTGGAGCTTTTTTACTGGCTTTCTCGTATGGGTATGCCCAACCGCTGCCCGGCAAACGCCCCCTCCGGCAACCCGCCCAAAAGACAATAGCGAAACCCCAGCCGCGCACCACCGCTAAACCACCGAAAACAGAACCTGTACCAATACCTCAAGTCGAGCAGAAAGATGACACTCCACCCGAACAGCAACCTGTCGGCGACGAAAACAACCCTGAACAGCCCCACCAACTGGAAGCAAGGAATACCATTCGTCAGAAAGGGAATGGAGATGAGGCTATGTACTACCGTATGGATCACAGCAGTATTTCGGTGCTACCAGTTATTATTTCGGTTCCAGGGCTTCACGAAACGACATCAGAAGGAAAGCCTGTTTATCAACCTAGCGAATTATTCCGACGACAATCCGTGAAACCTCTCGTGGGCGATGTACTGGTCAGCGTTAAGCATTACTACAATAAAGTCAAATTTGATACGGATAAACTGTTTATAGAACTACTTCGGGATTCCACTACTTTTTACGAATTGACGGGCCTAAAATCAACGAGTTTACCGAGGATTAAAAAGGAAACTAAAAGCAAGCCGATAACTAGCGCTAGTCAACAGGCGTCAACGCTTTTAGCTAAAAAGGCAACCGCAGCCGATCCGGCCAATACCTTTGGACAGACCGAAAGTCCACTGGCACAAAAGATCCGTGAATCCTTGGTGGCTGGTAATGTAGGGACGAATGTCCTGAAGATATGGACCAATAAGGTCATTTTGATGAATCGTATTATGCTGGCGCAGGATCCAAGAGATAAACGCCAGCGAATCGACCCTAAGAAGCTGGCCGTCTGGGAAAAATTACTCCGGAAGAACTACATTCTTGTATTAGCGCTGCTTGAGCCGCACAAAAAGGTCACCTACATCAACGGCAAAGCCCACGAAACGAATGTGGCCAGCGCCCGAGGATTTTTGTACCATGTCGATACGACACGGCTGAATATTAACGCCATTGCCAATCGCCATCCCTTACAATTTGTAGGAAGTGTCTCTATGCCTGAGATGAGCTGCGACCCCCGGAGTGAAGAAATTATCGAGCTAACCGGAGCACAGTCGATTACTGAGCTACAGAATCAGGTCAAAAAAATGACCGCAGCTAGCCTCCGACCGTTAGCAGACCAATTTTATAGAGAGAAATCGTACCAGTGCGCTAAAAACTACTATGAATATATGTTGTCGTCAGCTCCTAGTGACTCGGTGGCTATTCAGAAGAAGATCGAAATCTGTACAAAACAGTTAGCCCGCAACAACGCCAGAACTGCGGATAATACCTGTCTTGCCAATGAGACTGCTTTGTTTCAGGACTGGGTGTATGCGCAAAGTGCCACAAATGAATTATTGCAGGAGTGTGAGCGCAATGTTGCCGACTTACAGGTGCATGCTTCTATCATTAAAACCAAACCATACATTACCGCTGAGATTGGCCGAAAGCAAGGTACGTATATTGATCAGCGCTATCTGGTCTATCGAAAAACGATTGACAAAAATGGGAATGTCGGTCAGGAAAGGATCGGTACATTACGTGTCGTTAAAATCGGAAATAACCTGGACCGTTTTCCTACCACCAGGGAGCAGCCTACTTTTCTGGCTAGCCTTGGGGTCAATACGGCAAGTTTACGCTCCACGCCAACCAAACGCAATACATCGAAAGCCGCTTCAAAACCGTCTTCTTTATCTCCCAGACTTCAGGCCCGACAAGCACAGCAGAGACGTGCCGATAGTTTGGTGCAGGAGGACTTGAAAACCATGTCGATTTTTAAGCAAACTGACGGTATACGTATTCAACCGTTTGACCTCATCCGGCAAAATGATGACTATGGTGTTGGGTTTCAGGTAGGGTATGGAAAACGATTAGGGGTTCCAGCCTTTTCGCTGGGTGCCGACATTCGATTAGCGCAGATCATTAAAAGTCGAGTGTCTCTTCCAGGACTTAAACTAGGGGCGAATCTGGTCTTCCCCGATAAGAAACAGCTGACTAAGGAATGGGATATTCCTGCCGACAAATCAACCATAATCGAATTATACTTGGCTCGGGAACTCTATTTGTCGCCCAAGTTCGACATAAAGCCATTTGCTGGTACAAGCATATTCAACAGTTCTTACCAACTATTACTTGGTATGGCTGGCAGCGTTAATCTTGTAGGTCGCAATAGCAATACGAAAGTGCGATTGGTGCCCGAAGTGGGCTATGTATCAGGCTATACTTACCAGGCAAATCTTAACCTAAAATTTGATTTCTAACCATCAATTCTATGAAAAGTCTCCATACAGTCTTTCTGGTTTCGCTTGTATTTGTTTTCGGCCAATGTTCAACAACCGCAAAATTTCCCGAAGGTATTGATGGGAAGTTTGAAGTGAGGGATAACAATAAACATTGCCTACACACTGGAGCGCTCGATACCGGTGTACAATGTCTGCGTGTCTATGCCAATCATAATACACGGGATAAGGCGTTTGGGCTTGCCAAAAAATATGCAGTAGCTGCTGTGATGATGCGTGGTATATCGGGCAGTTCGGTCGAAAAACCGTTGCTGACGCAGCAGGAACAGGAAAAATGTGCCGGTTTTGTTCAGCAGTTTTTTGACTCAGGCGACTACTTGAAATATATAGATCAGGCAGAAGTGGAGCCCAACGAGGTGTATAAAATCCAGGGTGGATATCGGGTAGCAATTGACGCACGGGTTAATTACCAGCGACTGGGAAAATATCTGACAGAAAACGGCTGTAAAAGGAAGCTAGCCTTTTAAGAGTATCAGACTAATCAATCATTCCCCTCCTAAAATCGATAATCATAATGAAGAATTTTCTGTTAAACGTACTGTTATTCAGCCTGATTGGACTAACTAGCTTTGCTCAGGGGCGTAAATCGCGCCTGATGGTGATTCCAGCCGATGATCTTCTGAAGCGGTTGAACTGCTACAGTGAGAAAAAAGTACAGGGAGTTACTGTTGTAGAACGAAACTACCTGAAAGCCTACTCCGACCTGATTGATCTTCGTTTTGCCTGTGCCGCCATTGCCGAAAAATTTGCTGAGAAAGAATTCCCTCTGGAAGATCTGGAGCAAACATTGAAAGCCATTGATGATGAGAAAATAAAGGATGACGTGCAGGACATACAAACTGACGCGTTAACCCAGGTACTCAATCAGGTACGCCCTGATGTGATTCTGGAGTTATCGTATCAACTCCAGAAAGGGCCTAGCACCAACCGATTAACGTTCCTGCTGGCAGCCAAAGATTCATATACCCGGAAAGTAATTGCTACGATTGCTAAACCAGGCCTGGAAACACTGGACGCTGATGTACCAACCCTATTGACAGAACAGGTTGAGCTTAATCTGGAAAATTTCCTGACCAGATTATCACAACATGGGGCCGATATAGAGCATAACGGCAGAACAATACAGCTAACCGTTCGCCTGGAAGGAGCTGCTGATTTTTCGTTAGACGATAACTGTGGATCTTCTGATAAACGATATGATCAGATGCTGGAGGATATAATTGACGCTCACAAAAAGGAAGGCTCAGACTCTCCCACCATGTTACCGAACGCTACGGGCAAGGTGATACAGTTCACAAATATCCGAATACCCTATGTTGACCTGAAAACCAAACGCGGTCTATCAGCCAGGAACTGGGTTGACATTTTACAGAAAGACATTCAGAAAATGTGTGGTATCAGGGCCAGAAATACCTCGCAGGGACTGGGTGAAGGTCGATTAATTCTTACACGCTAGCAGCATCAACTATGAAGACATACATCATACTGGCCATAATCTCATTGAGTATCGCCCTGGCCTCGATTCAACCTACCTTTGCCCAGGATCAGGATGTTAAAATCCCAATCTCAGTACTACCTGTCGATGATACGACTGCTTTTGGCAAACTACTCGTCACTCGGTTACAGCAGGCAGTTAGTAAAACAGGCATGAGCGAATACGATAGTTACAACTTTGTCCTGTACCCTAAAATTAACGTGTTGAGCCATGACCTAACCACCTCAGCTCCCACGCTTACGGTACTGAACCTGGAAATAACATTGATTGTAGCAAATGGCTATCGGAGTAAAAGCATCATTTTCGGCTCTGAGACCTTCTCGATTAAAGGGGTTGGTCGATCAGAGGAGCGAGCCATGGTGGAGGCTGTACGAAGTCTCCGTGCTGATGACCCACGCCTTCAGGCATTCATTAAGGGGAGTCGTCAAACGATTGTGCGCTACTTTGCTGCTAACTGCGAATCGATTATCAATGAAGCTGAAACCATGGCCAGAGGAGCTACACTCGTTGTCAACAGTACGAATAGGGCAACGGATAAATCGATTGCAGCTGAGACTCAGTTTGCTCAGGCAATCAGCCTGCTGTATAACATCCGAAGTGCCAACTACAATTGTTATCAGGCTTCTATTGATAAAATCAACCAGATATTGGACAAATACGATGAGTTTTCCTGTAAGCTCTATCTGGCACGAGCCAAAAACCACTGGGCAGCTCGTCAGATTGAGCCAACGATCGCTTACTTAAATAAGATTCCTCCTTCCGACAAGTGCCGTGTTGAAGTTGATGCCCTGCTTCGGCAAATGGATAGCTATCAAGAAACATCAACGGAGACGGCATTAAAGCAGGAAATACGCTTGCTGCGTGAGCGGGAACACGCCAGTAAGGATATGTTGGAAACGGTTATGAATGGACAAAAGCGTGAAACTCAGGCAATGAAGGATTCTCGTAAACAGGAGACAATCATCAATGTCTTAGGCCCTCCTATTCCGTCTTCAAGTAAGTAATAGACCTATCGACACCCAGATACCTACATTCTATGAGTAAGAAATGGAAATGGACTCTTTTCGTCAACGTTTGTTGGCTGCTCAGTTTCTCCCTTTATGCACAGAATGTTCAGTTTACCTGGGTTAGCCCAGAACATCTGAACTACTCCGTTCAGCCAGTACGTACTCATCAGGAACAGATTACGCTGCAAATGGACATCGCTCTGCCTGCCAGTTGGCAGGCCCAGGGAGCTACTGTGCGGCTACTCCGCAATGGGAAAGAGGTTCTACCGGATGGGCCTAAATTAGGGGTTGTCAGCCTGAAAAGTAGTAAGGAAGGGAAGGTACAGTTGACCCAGCAGGTGACGTTATTGCCCGGCGATAATACCTGGGAAATGGAGATTCGTTCTGGGAGTGGGGAGGTTCTACGCAGCCAGCCTTTATACATGATCCATAAGCCAGGCAAGCCACTTCTCCATCTTATTTGTGTCGGTGTACCCTATAACCTTACGTATACACAACTTGATGCCGCTCATATTTTTGCTTATTTCAAAACGCAGGAAGGAAGCCTTTTCAGCAAAGTAAACGGACAGGTGCTTATCTGTGACGAAGAGACTCGATTTTCCAGTCTTGGCCAAACGATGACCGACCTTCGCGACCAGGGTTTATGTGCCGAAGATATTCTTGTCGTATTCTTTTCCGGTCATGGTCAGTCGAGTTCTGCTTTTGGCTCACTTGATTTTGGGCTAGTTTCCAATGATGCCGGGCACAACGTACGGGATGAGCGATATGTGCTGTTTTTCTATCAGAAAGACATTATCAAGAATCTGGAAATGGTTCCCTGCAAACGCATCGTACTGTTGGACGCTTGTCATAGTGGAACTGCCGATGGCAATAAAAACTGGATTGGCAGCTTCGAACAAGCACAGTCTGTTCTAAGCCAAACTCCTTCTGGTATTGTGACGCTGGTAAGCAGCAAAGACAATGAGTTGTCCTACGAAAACCCACGCTGGAAGCACGGAGCCTTTACAAAAGCCATTCTGGAGGGGTTGTCAGGGCACGCCAATGCGGTTGATCCGACAACCGGTAAAACAGACAGGTTTATTACCATAGGTGAATTAGCTAACTACGTTATTGGTCGAGTTCCGGACATGGTCGATAGCGTTTACCATCGGCCTCAACATCCCAAACTGGCTCATACACTGGAAGCAGATTATCCAATCTTTAACCTAAAGACCGAAAAGAAAGCGGATTTAGTTATAAACCCCTGTTCTTCTGAAGTAGTCAAGCCCAATCCAGCACCCTCACCCTCACCAGTGCGGATCTCCTTCATTGGCGTGCTTCCCGGAGCATCTGAAGTCGATATCAAGGTCACTAATGAGGCCGTAAAACACCTGAAAGCAGCCTGGCCCAATAAGGAAGTGCATTCGGGCATGGCTCAGGTGGGTAGGTTGGTCAGAGATGGAACCATTACGACGATACTGGATGGCTATAAATCGACTAATCCCGGAATCTTTGATCAGGTAGAAGCGAACGAACTCTGTGTGATTACAAGATACCAAACCGAGTACGCGCCCGTAAAAGGCTCCGATTCAGCAAAATGGTACGTTCAGACGACCGTTCGATTTACGTTTCTTGACCTTAAAACGCAGACTACGAAAGACGAGCAGGAATTTAAAGAAATAGGAACTGGCCCAACTCAGGAAATTGCTTTAGCCAAAGCCATCGAGTCTTCCTTTTCTGCTTTAGCTAAAGCCAAAAAGTAACCTCTGATGGTCGGCAATCCCTAAATTTTCTGGATCGCTTCGGCCATCGGATCGCTGGTGGCTCTTTTTCTTTGTCTCCTCCAAACCTATTACTGACTACTATCTTACTCCGCACTGTTGTGTTTTCGTCACTATGGCTGTTACTTATTATGAGCCAGTTATTTGCCCAGAACAAAACCCTCGGAGTTACCAGTTTGCCTGAAGGTACTCGAAAAAGAGCGGCTGTAATCTTTGCTAATCAGGATTATAAAATTGACCAGTATGACATAACAAAAGCATACAATGATGCCGACGACATGAAAGCCGCTTTAACGGCTCGGTCATCTTTCCTTTTAAATAGGAGGATATACCTAGCTAATTAAAGGCCGTGTGAAAAATTTTTTAATTTTTTCTGAAATCCTGATTAGAAATACTACCCTCAATAACGATCTATCCACAAACACTCCAAATTTTATGAAAACACTCCTGCTTTCGCTGTCTTTGGTAGTATCGTTACTGGCTATTTACCCGACAAATGCCCAAATCAGAATCACCTCTCTCACCGCCACTACACCTGCCCGGCGAGTAGCACTAGTGGTTGGAAACAATGCTTATCAAAACGTCCCTCCCCTCAAAAAATCGCTGAATGATGCTGCTGATGTGGCTCAGGCACTGAAGTCATTGCAATTCGAGGTTACTACGCTGACGAACGTAACGTATGCACAGTTCATGACTGGGTTTGCCGAATTCCGTGAAAAACTTCACTCGACTGATGTGGCTTTACTCTACTTCTCGGTCCATGCAGGAAATCATAAAGGTCATTACTACTTAATGCCGATTGACGCGAAGGCTGACTGCGATTTGGCCACCTCCAGTATCGATCTACGAAACCTCCTTAGCACCTTGAACGAATGCTCGGTACCCAATAGCTTCGTGTTGTTAGATGCAGGAAATGGCAGTTTTCAGCTAAATGAATGTTCAACGGCAACTGATCATTCTATTCCGCCAATTATACCGAAGGGGGGTATGCTAGTTTATGCGGCTGAACCAGGCAGTATGGCTATTGAAGGTTCTGATGGACGAAACAGCGTGTTTACGAGCGAGTTGCTGAAGCACCTCACAACGTCAGACCTAAGCATCCGCACCATTATTGACCGAACGGCCAAGGGAGTTACTGCACAGACAAACGGAAAACAGTCGCTGGTGCGGTATGATCGCTTAACGAGTGATTTCAAGTTTAGCCGAATGATCCCACAACCCGACTCGTCGATAACCAATCTGACTAGTGCAGCGACCAAACCTGTCAGGCAGGGGCAGACCATCCCGTTAGTTGCCAACCTGTCGCGCTTTGTCCCTCCTGTAGTTGATCAGAAAAATCTATCTACCTGTGTGCCCTGGGCAACAGCCTATTATGCGTATACCACCCAATACGGTGCCCTGCACATGATCACGGATACGAGTCAACTTAAACAGATCGCTCTATCCCCTATGCTGCCTTATAAACAATTGCGGCCCGACTGTACTAAAGGGCTCGGGCTAGCTGATATTGCCCGTTATATTCAGGAAAAGGGTGATGTTTCGTATGCGGAGTATCCAGATCTATCCTGTAGTAGTGTCCCCTCGGCTGACATGCTGGCTAAAGCCCAGACAAATCGCCCTATTAAAGATGTCATTAAGCTCTTTGGCATCAGCAATACGGATTCTGAGAAAATTCACGCAATACTTGGGCCAGTTGGTAATTCAGGGAAGCCAGTAATTGTAGGGATTGAAGTGACAAAGTCGTTTTCCACACTAAACTCCACCGACGAGTATTATAAACCAAGCGGCTTGTCTATAGGATTACAGGCTGTAACGGTAGTCGGTTACGATATACCTGGAAGGAGTTTCCTGATGGTCAACTCATACGGCAAAAGCTGGGGAAACAAAGGATTTTTCCGCATGCGATTCGACGACTTTGCCAAGGCTGCCTTGGGAGGAATTGTGCTGGTACTATCTGATGAACCGTCACACACGTCTCAAAAAATAATATCAGCTTTTCCAGGTCGCTGATTAGAAATTCCTCACAAAAAACGATATACCCACAAACAAGAAAATAGCTATGAAAACATATCTGTTGGCCCTCAGTCTGCTGCTGACCTTGACCACTACTACGCTCGCCCAGGAGCGTACCTATGGCTTAACATTCGATGATTTAGAATTTGGCGCCATACCAACCTTTCCAGACCCCAATCAGGGTGCCAAATCCATTGGTGCTTTGCCGCTAAATGCCGATCTATCCAGATTCGCATTACCCCCTATTGACCAGGGCAAGTTAACTACATGTGTTGCGATATCAACCTTGTACGTTGCTTACCCTACCCAGTATGCCATCCAGAACAATATTACTGACCCGGCTGAAATTCAACGGAGAGCCTTGTCATTTATGTTGCCCTACAAGAAACTGCGACCTAATTGCATCGGAGGCCTCAACCTGGATGCCATTGCCCAGCACGTGATTGATAATGGAGATGTCACTCATCAGGAGTATACTAGATGCGAAGATGAACCCTCCAAAGCGTTGGAGGAAAAAGCCCGACAGAATCGACCTATTAAACAGGTAGTTAAGATTTTTGGGAAGACCAATACCAACCGTGAGAAGGTTTTCTTCACGCAACAACAAATTGGGCTCTATAATACGCCAGTTATTGTGGGGATTCAGGCAACAGACCGATTCAGAAAGTTAACGGCATCAGACGACTACTACCAGCCCGGTGGCAACTTTGAAGGACTACACGCCGTTACGGTAGTTGGCTACGATCGGGTAAGCTTCAAAATCCTCAACTCATGGGGGCCCAATTGGGGGCGAAACGGTTATTTCTCTATTCGTTTCGACGATTTTGCTCAGATAGCACTTGGGGGTATTGTACTGGTTCTGCCCGACTCACCCACGCCAGGCAAAGGCTCTAATACAACAGAGGTAGGTGGTAATTTCGCGTTTCAATACCTCGATAATAATACAGGTAACTTCAACCAGGTAAGCCCCAAACACATGGGCAACGGTGTTTATGAACTGAGTCGGAAAGACTGGCAGATTGGCGACCGTTTCCAATTGCTGGCGAGCAATGCCCGGCAAGCCCAGTATGTATGCGTATTTAGCATTAATCCAAAAAATGAGATCAAAGCGCATTATCCGTTGAATCAAAAATTAGCGGCTGTGCAGGATAATTCATACGGCATGAACGTGACAGACATTCTGCCGAAGGCTAAATTCGATTTGGTTATTCCGGCAGAAGATAAGGCGCTTGTCATTGAGGAATCTGGTACTGATTACCTCTGTGTAATCTATAGTGATAAACCGCTTCTCGATGAGCTGCCTGCAATTCTTCAGCGTATTCGCAACAGTTCGGGCGATATCTATAGTCGCCTTCGGGCCGGGCTGGGCAGTCGGCTGGTGCCATCACAGTTTATTAATTACCAGAACAACCAGATGGGGGCTACCACCAGCACGACACAGGGCGATGTGATTCCATTGGTACTCAAAGTTCAGTCCGTGAATTAAGCCCGTCAACTCGTCATATCCACGCACATGAAAAAGAAAACAGCCCACGGGCTCTGGTTAGCACTATGCCTGTGGGCATCGAGTCTGACCCTTGCTCAATCGATAGACTCGATCGCTTCTATCCACACTCATATTATTCAACATGCCCCATCGTCCATTGCTATCTCGGTTCCCGACGGCCTGTTGCTGGCAAACTGGTCTATCCAAAACTCTCTCATTAGCCACGTCAATACAGCTGGTGAGACGCAATGGAGCCAGTCATACCCCAATCTGCGGGCAGTTTCAGCTACCAATGAGCAGGCTGCTCTGGTGAGCGAAGCTACAAATGGCCAACTGAGTGTATCAGTTATTAGTCTGACGAATAACGGTAAACTCATCTGGCAAACCGATGTGGGGCCCGGTACTCAGGCCGATGTAGCCCAGTTTGCAGACGGACGTATTGCGGTGGTTACCCGTACCGACAAAGGTCTTTCCCTATACAACCTGAGTGCATCGGGCAAATCAGGCTGGGGAGACGATACTTCGCAACCCGACCCAGAGGTGAATGGTCCGCTGGGTCTGTTAACTCTCCCGGATAGTGGTCTGGTACTCACTGTTGGAAGCAACGTAATCGGGATCGATAAGGTTGGTCATAAACGCTGGTCATTCGATGCGGGCAACGATAAGGTTCGCTGGAACCAGATGCGTTTATTACAGAATGGGGATGTGGTACTGGTTGGCCAGGGAACATCTGCCGCTTTTAGCCCCGACAATGTAGAGGGCCGACTGATGGTAATTTCACCCAAAAACGGTAAGCAACACTGGACTAAAATTTTGAGCGATACCAACACGAAGGAGGCAGGCATCGATGTGCTCGAAAAACCGGACCATACGCTGCTGGTACTCTTACAGGAATCCGCCGGAGCGAGTCTACTCCAACTAAACGCCCAGCATGAAATTCGCGCAGTAGGTCGATTCAGCCAGCCCAATCAGGGCAAAAGCCACTATCTGGCACTAATGCCCTTGTCGTCAGAACGATACGGTGTTATCTATACGAGTGCCAGCCAAACCGTCCTGCAGGAGTGGCAGGCCAAGAACAGCAAATCGGCTACGAGGAGTGAACCCGAGCCATTGTTGGGCATGTCCCGAGAAAATAAGACTAATGTTTATGGGTTATCGATAGGCGTTTCACTGCCCTCGCTGGAATTTATGGCTTCCGATGCATCCGCCGTATCCGACGCGTTTGGGCAGCAAAGCGGCAAAGCTTTCGATAAGGTATCGTTTCAGGTACTCAATACGCCCGAGCGCAGCACCGCTGAGCAGATGGCTATAGCTGTCGAGCGGTGGCGAAACACCCTTAATCCCAAACCCGACGATTGGATTATTCTGTTTGTGTCGGGGATGCTCACTGATTATCAGAACGACCTCCGGCTGGTAGGCAGCGATTATGACCGGGTAGCTCCTCGCAGTAGTACCGTCGGCCTGCGCCAACTACTGCGGGAGTTAAACGTCCTCCCCTGCCGTAAACTAATCCTGCTGGATGCCTGTATGGCCTATGCCCCAAAGCCCGAAAAAAATAATCCACGTCTATCCACCCATAAAGCCTTCTCGTTTAGCTCAAAGCAATTTCCGAATACCTACATCCTGGCAGCCTGCCGTCCAGGCGAGCTGGCCTATGAAGATGCAGCCTGGCAGCACGGGGCCTTTACCAAAGCCCTGCTCGATGGCCTGAACGGAGCCGCCGACACCGACAAAAACAACCAACTCTACCTGAGTGAACTCTATGCCTACCTAAGCGAAACCGTCCCTACCCTAGTCCGCACCCAAAAACAGCGCGAACAACAACCAACCTGGTTGCTTAGGCCGGGAGATGAGTTATTGCTGAAAAAGTAATTTGATTTCTAACAAGCCTAGCCGCCATGACTGCCCAATCCCATACTGCTTTCTTCCTATTATGGTTACTCTTAGCTACTAAAGTTCTCTATGCTCAAGACCCACCCGGTGCTATGCGATTTACAAGTCAGATGAGTCATGATAGATCTATATCCTCCGTGCATTTCAGTCCCAATGGGCGATATGCTTTGAGTGGTAGCCTTGACAAAACAATAAAATTATGGGAAGTCAGCACAGGCAAAGAAATCCGCACCACGAGTGGGCATACGGGTTCGGTTTTATCGGTGTGTTTCAGCCCAGACGGGCGCTACACTTTGAGTGGTAGCGCTGACAATACACTCAAACTATGGGAGGTAAGTACGGGCAAAGAAATCCGCACCATGAGTGGGCATACGAGTTCGGTATCCTCCGTGCATTTCAGTCCCAATGGGCGATATGCTTTGAGTGGTAGCCTTGACAATACGCTCAAGCTCTGGGAGGCCAGCACAGGCAAAGAAATCCGCACCATGAGTGGGCATACGGGTTCGGTATCCTCGGTAGGTTTCAGCCCTGATGGACGGCACATCCTCAGTGGCAGTTCTGACAATACACTCAAGCTCTGGGAGACCAGCACAGGCAAAGAAATCCGCACTATGAGCGGGCATACG
>NZ_BAAHBI010000044.1:0-9962 GCF_054776755.1 Spirosoma litoris
GGTGCTTTTGTTGTCTCGCCCAGCAGTCCAGTCCAGTGTCCCCCGGCTACATGTGGCGGTTACCTCGATTTGGGTGCCCCGATCAACGGTGATATCCTTGGCCTGATTATTAATCGACACCACTGGAGCGGGAGGAGGATTGGTACAGTCCGAAGTGGTAGTACCCATCTTGACCGTCCGACTAGCCTCCCCACTCCGACAATCTCCATCCTGACAGACAGCGGTGTAAGTCACATCATCGTTAGGTGACTGCTTATTCGAGGTGCTTTTGTTGTCTCGCCCAGCAGTCCAGTCCAGTGTCCCCCGGCTACATGTGGCGGTTACCTCAATTTGACTGCCCCGAACAACGGTGGCATCCTTAGCCTCCCCGTTAATCGACACCACGGGAGCCGGAGGAGGGGTACAACCCGAAGTGGTAGTACCCATCTTGACCGTCCGACTAGCCTCCCCACTTCGACAATCTCCATCCTGACAGACAGCGGTGTAAGTCACATCATCGTTAGGTGACTGCTTATTCGAGGTGCTTTTGTTGTCTCGCCCAGCAGTCCAGTCCAGTGTCCCCCGGCTACATGTGGCGGTTACCTCAATTTGACTGCCCCGAACAACGGTGGCATCCTTAGCCTCCCCGTTAATCGACACCACGGGGGCCGGAGGAGGGGTACAAGTAGGCTTATCATAGACTGTCACCGTTAAATACGACTCTCCGCTTGCAATACCATCCGACAAACATTTAGCGGAATACGTTACCTGATCGGACTGTTGAAATGAACCGCCTGAAAAATCAGTCGGAGCTGTCCAGACTAATGTGCCCGTTCGGCATGAACCGCTTACGTTGCTGTTCGACCCGCGCTCAATACGCGTACTGGAGGCCGTCAGGGCGGGTTTATCTGGTGTTACACCCGTAGACCGGGAAGCCACTTCGGAATAGCCGTAGTCGTATCGATTGTGTGCTATGATTCGATAGTAATACGTGGCTCCCTCAGCCAAATT
The DNA here is from genome assembly GCF_054776755.1 of Spirosoma litoris. Classification (NCBI taxonomy): domain Bacteria; kingdom Pseudomonadati; phylum Bacteroidota; class Cytophagia; order Cytophagales; family Cytophagaceae; genus Spirosoma; species Spirosoma litoris. Next base: position 991 of record NZ_BAAHBI010000044.1, read on the forward strand.
ATAGTCAATGAATGAAGTGGTATTAGCCGCTATATCACCGACACGAATGGAATTACTGAAGGCCGGGGAGGTATCCCGGTATACCCAAAATCCGTCCTCATTGTCTGAATTATCTCCCCACTTGACGGTGATGTAATCCGTGCCCACCGAACCAAACGTAACAGGCGTCGGCCCCGCCGGAGGGAAATAAAGGACAGTAATGCCGATGCTACTGCGGCTTTGCGTCTGGCAGCCCGTTCCCAGATTTTTGCAGTAGGCCGAATAGCTCGTCGAAGAGGCCAATTTAACCGTAGCCTGGGGCAGGTTATCCCAGATAATGCTGTTATTATCTGGACAGGAACCACTAATGGTCACCTCATTGTTCCGGTCAATGGTGTTATTGGTCGCATTTGAGGAGAGTGAAGGGGCTTTAGGCTCCGGATAAACCGTTAGCGAAAGGGGCTTCTCAGGACTTAGGCAGGTGTTTAAATTGCAACGTACTTTATAGGCAAAGGTAGTCGTAGCTACCTGACCCGGAAAATAAGCCGTTTGCTGATTGGAACTTAGCTCTCGAAACGTGCCATTATCAGGCGTTTGCCATTCCAGTTTACCCACGCACTGATCCGCTTTCAATACGGCATTCTGGTAGGTACAAAAAGCCAGGCTGGTGGCCGTCAACGTAGGTTGTGGCAGCGACTCATAGACGGTGATGGTCAATTTGTCCGAGTCTTCGTTGATACAGTACTTATCGAAACAATTGATTTTATAGGTGGTCGTCGCTTTCGGGTTAATCGTCACCGTGCCTTTGTCAATCTCACCCGTTGACCACTTGCTGTTAATGGACTCGCAGTTACTGGCGGTAAGAGTAGTCGGATAATTAAGGCAAATACTATTGTTATAGGCGGGTGTACTTAGGCGAGGTTTGGCGGGTAAAGCCGTCTGAAACACAAAGCTTTCGTTCTGGATGGATAAACTCAGGGTGGAGCCTGTCGATAAGGTCAGCCCGTTGTTCTTGAAGCGATCGGTGGCGCTTTCTTTGATGAGCACCTGGTAGCGTCGGTCCTGTTCGGTATACACAACGTTATAATACAGCTCTTTAGCTTTGTCGCCCCCCGTGCCGCAGGTGCCGAGTCGGAAGCGACCCGACATACTAATGTTGGCCGATGCCCCACAGCTAAAGTTAGCAGTGACCTGATCCAGCGATAAGTCAAACTTATTGATCTCGTCGGTATAGCCTTCTTCCAGCGCAAAAACTTTGTCGGCTGTCACCGTACCAATGACTCCATTGGGCGATAGAAACAGATTCGTCCCCTGTCCCATTAGGGTATGTGGGTTACGGAGTCTGAATAGCTTGGGCAACCGAATGGCAAAGGCATCGAACTGAATGCCCTGCCAACTATCGCCCAGACTCCCCCCGCCACAATCGGGTAGGTTGGCCGGACTCTGATACAGGCTCAGATCGAGAATCGCATTCGTTTTATCGGTCGGATGAAAACCAATATCATCGGCATTGGTCGAATGAAATCCGCGCGAGGCCGTGACCGGAAAGTAGATATCCTGCCAGTCGAACACGTCTTTTGTTCCCCAGAAGAAAAGCAGGGGTTTCCCGTCGGTAAGCGACTGCCCTGCGGGGTCTTCCCGTTCCACCAGATCATAGACTTTCAGAAAGCCCGAGAGGGAAAACTTCTTGAACTCGCCACAGGAGAAACTCAATTTGGTGTCTTTACCTAGTCCCATCCAGGCCTTACCCTGAAAGGCCGATACGGGGAATTCGACAAATTTAGTTTGCCCTCCCAGCTTTCCTGTGGGGTCGTCCAGTTCACTACTCTTTGCCTCACTCAACAGGCTTTCCAGAATGGGCAAATCGCCCGTGAAGCCACTTTTACCCGATACGGCAATATCGTTGGCACCAAAGTACAGGCTAGTGTTGGTCGTTGAGCCGGGCAGGTAGAACCGGCAGCCGATGGAAAGCACCGAACCCGTCGGAGTGAAACGCATAGACAAGACCGTGATATCGTAATTCCAGTTGCCGATGGTCGACCGAAACGTAACGGGTAGGCTGGCCACTTCCTGCAAAGCCGCGGGAATCGTTAGGCCACCGGGCGTAATGTTAATGAGCCGCCCCTGACTTTGGGCTTCACTGGCCGCGGCATCAATCTGGGCCTGAGTAGGCTGGGTGGCAGGAGCCAATACAGGTAGATGAGGATGGATATTAATCGCCGATACGGCACAGGTTGGCTTGAGAATAGTGAAGAACCCAATTGCTAAAACTAGTTGTAGTAGTCTCGTCATCGTAAACTTAGTCGGTGGATATTGAACCCGTCCAGGGAGAACCGGGGAAGTCAATTCAACAAATAAATTATTAGACGGAAGAGATGACTATTTAGTACACAAATAGAGAAAATAATTATAATAAATTTTTCAAATAGCTGATTTGTAGGGCATTTTTTATGTCAAATGAGTACCCTCTTCAACTAATTGAGTAGATGGTCTATACAAGAAGGCTGGGCTGTTATTGGTTCAACGAGTTCTTTCCATTACACTCTATTCTACACTTGTTATCGACAACGAAGAAAGTCAGTAAGTCAAATCTTATAAGGAAGCCGCTATACTATATAAGAGCTATTTCATAATCTCATATATGACTATTTTATATTTTTTGTATATTAATTAATATAATTTAATTTTGTAAAAATTACAAAAGATGGATTCTTGCAACCTACCTGTTCACACTGAAGCAGATTTACAGCCATCATCTGCCAATGACCATCAATTACTTACCCCCAGCCTATTGTTTGAGATAGATCAAATTGCGTTTATTCTTCGTATCAGCACGCGCTTAGGAATAATTGCAATGGTCATAGGTATACTATTCTGTTTTGCTGTGTTCATAATTCATGATGCAATGCAATCTGATGCAATTGGCAGCGCTGTGTCTCAATTTAATATAGCAGGTAGTACCGCTTTCCTGAAAAATTTAGATCCAGATGCAGCTACGAGTCGATATTTCTACTTTTTCGCCAACCGTAGTGGGATTTTAGTGCTTAGTTCGCTGATACCGCTTGTTGTTCTGCTTGTGCCTTACCTTCATAATATACGGTTTTCATTATTAATAAATAAAGCTTATAAGGTCTCTGATAGTCAGTCATTTAATCGATCTTTTCGTCACTTGGTTAAACACTATGACTTTTATCAGGTAGCCTCCGCCTTATTGGCCTTTGTGGGTTTGATCCTGGTGGTGAGAATTCTGGATTTTTTGACTGAATTAAAATAGATCAATGTTTGATGAAACTTATTGACCAACGAGATTACCAACGATTGTCTCAGGAATTATCAATTACTGAGGATTTTGATCAATTTATCCTGACTCTTGGCAAAGCAGCAATACGCCTGGGGTTTGTGGGCTTATGCCTAAATGTCGCTGTTGGTTATGCACTGATTCGGTTTGCTGATTTAACGTATAAAACTAGATTTGACGGTACACTCCTGTGGTTATTTACGATTCCCATTCATTCTGATTATAGTTGGTTCGTCGTTTGGTTCGGCTTTTGTGTAGGTTTCATTCCTTCTTTAATCCTGCTTCGTTCAGGATTGAGTTTAAGGTTGTATTGGAAAACCCAATCAAGCCAAAAGCTTGAGGAAGGTATTAGGACACTCAAGTACAATCTTCTTTACAACTTGGTTTGCAATGCACTGATTGTCATGGGAATCGTACTTTTTTCGATCAACTACCTTGTTTTCCTTTTATAACAATATGAGTTTGTTTACCAAAATTCAGCGATTCACCGCGGGTGGCTTTGGTTTAGCTGCCATTTTCCTACTATTGCCCTTCATGACAATCTCTTGTGATAATCAAAAGATTATTACACTGGGTGGCTTTGACCTTCTGGTAGGTGTGGAGGTTAAAACAATTCGTGAGTTAGATGAGAAAACATTCATAAATCTGGAGAAATTACTACTGAGAACTCCCGACAATGCAGCAGAACATGCTGGTTTTGAGATGAAAGATGAAATCAAAGAAGTTCCTCCAGCTCCATCGGATCATTCTCCAGCCAATCGGTATGCCATCATTTTGATGATTACTTGTCTAGTTGGTATTGGGATCATCTTATTGAAAGATTATACGACCTCTCAATATATTGGTACACTTTTAAGCCTGATTGCCATCGTTTCTACACTACTTATTCCCCAACAATTTACCCAACTGGCTTCAGCAACCTATCTTTCTGGTGCCTTGGTTGCTAAACGAGAAGTTGGTTTTTATCTGGTATTACTATGCTTGTGCTGCATACTGGGTATGAATCTATTTGCATTGTTCAGAGATCAATTTACGTATGAAGATGCTGAACTTACCTAAATGATGTTCCCACTCGTATTGTACCGGCGCATTAGTACTACTGCCTATTTGATAGGAGTGCTTGGCTTTGTTTTTCCTTTTCTTTCTGTTTCCTGTCAAAATACGCGAGTTATTAAACTGACAGGAGTTGAATTAATAATAGGTGTATCTGCCAAGCAAGTCAACAATAAAGTCAGTAAGCATCCTTTTTGGGGCCCTATTTTTAAGGAATGGAAGAAAAAACAGCCTTCAGCTGTAAACGTGCAGCCGATCAGTAAAGCGTATTTTAATGTACCGATTCTTCGGCAGATAAGTAGTCAGCAATTTTCCATGCCAAACAACCACTCTTCTTCCCCAGCGCCACCCCAAACGGTTTTGGAAGAAGGGTTTCCTCCCAATATAGCCACCCTGCTAGCTTGTTTATTGGGATTGGTTGGGTTGGGGTCAACATTCCTTACGAATTATAAAGTTGGAGCCACCATCGCGATTTTATCGTCAATCTTTGGAATCATCGCAATCTGGATGCTAGTTTATTATGCGGAAGAGTTAACCACTGACAGCAGTCTACTCGCAGGAGTTGGCCTATTAAAAGTAAAGAAAGAGGTAGGATTTTGGGTCACTCATATAGCTTATCTAGGGGCATTTATAAATAGCTTCTACTTACTGACTTTAACTAAACGGCCATCGACTGAAAGTCCATTAATTTGAACGCGGCTGAGATTGTCCAATTAAAAACATAAGACTGAATGGGATCGTCTTTCCTTAGAATACGGATTTTATCGTAATCGATCAGGCTGGACTTATTAGTGGATCGGTTACCTCAACGAATGAGATAGTATGTTGAGCGGGTGCAGTTTAGCAGTAGCTACTTAGTTAAGCTATAATAAGATTTAGCATACTGGCATTCTTTCTGCCAGTACGGAGCTTCCAAACAGGAGGTTACAGAATCCTTTGTTGGTAATTTCTATACATTGACCTCTCAATAACACTAAACGGATTAATGATTGGTTTATCGACCAGGGCTCATTTATATTGGGTAGCTATCAGATTGATTGGCGTACCATCAGCCCATCAACTATCGTGCTCAAACGGCGTTTTTTTCAAAAATCACGACAATCTAGCATCTACCCAACCATTCAATAATAACGAATACGACTGGACTAATGAACTATGAGTGATTCAGGTTCTTCCTGGGCCAGTATAAATGCATTCACTTGTTTCAAAAAGCGAGCATAGGCATCTGTAAAGGTTTTCTCGCTATGAGGAAAAACCAGGCCACTTCGAAAAGCTAAAACCAGAAGCGTATAAGCTTCCAAAGCGTCGCCTTGGTTATGAAATTGGTTCAACCAGATTGCAGGCAACTCGTTCTGGTTCAGGAGCCCAATCCCTCCGCTATAAAACCGAAAGGGTGAGTTTAAATGATCCGTGTTGAAGTATCCCTGTTTTTTCTTGTTGGTCAATTCAAAGTAATCAACCATATAGACGAGTTGTTCAGAAAGTCGTTTTTTAATTTTCTGAAATGGTTCAGGATTGGCTGGTTTGTTTCTCCAGGTGTTACGGGAAGGGACCAGCAGGTCAATAGCTCCTTCCTCATATTCTGGATTAGGGCTAAGCGTTGCCGTGACATGCCTATTGATTACATTTTTGTTACTTATTTCCAATATAGTTAGGTTTTCACCATCTCGTTCGATCTGGTAAAATTCATGGATATTACCACTGATAAGAACGAGTTGCCCAGTACTTTCATTCAGTTCCCATCGCTTAGCACTGTACTGTCCATTTAAAAGGGTAGCGCATGTTCCATCAGGATAGAATCTCCAGTTCGTCTCGCTGGCTCCGTTTTTAAGATAGTCTCTGAATTTTAGTCTGGTGGATTTATTAGCGGCATCAGCTAACTCTGCTTCTAGTTCAGAAGTTATATTAAACCCATTGAATTTCCAGGCCTGGCAAAGTGTATCATTAAGCGATGGTTGGCATGCTATAAATACCAATAATAAAAGGGTAAGAATTAGTAGTCGCATTTCGAAGGAGTGAACTTAGGAATGTGACGTAAATAATAGTTAATAGTAACTTAATGTCCTGAAATTTAAGTTTTAATAGTTTTTTACCGACGAACTCAACTATATCTCACACTAGATAAGATTGATTAATCATACATTGAGAGCAAAATGGACTAAAAGAACGAATATTTTGGGTTGAGTAATTGAGCGGCTACAGTCTCATACAGCGTCTTGTTGGGTCCTGTATACAGACTGCTTATCCCAAGACCTCGGTTCTCATAGCCTTGTATTTTCTTCAGAAAAAAATCTTTTAGAAAGTTTTCACTCAGATTAGCCAGCGAACCATCCTGTACCAGATCAGAAAAATAAGGGACTTGTTCTGTAGTTGTCGACTCCCGTTTTAGTAGGATTATTTGACATTCTTCACCGTGTATCTTCTAGATGCAGAATGTCGGGCACTTCGGTGTTGAGCGATTTTAGGGATGGAATGTACCAACGAACAAATGCTGGTTCTTGTCCACAGTCCCAATGTTGCATTAATAGCAATCTATCAGGAACCTCTTCCTCTAACTGATAAGGAGCCCAAAAGCGTACAAAATCTCTAGTATAGCGGTCATACATTAGGAAATAGATGTATGTCTTTTCATCAGTAGTGTCAGCAATCTGTGCGGCTACTTTGGGTAAAAAATCTCTGTATTGACTGGGCCGGTCTATACTCACATTTTTTACTCCTACATAAACAAACCCAGTGGCATCCATAGTATGCCCATTTTTCATCACAACAATATCAGTGTTGTCAAGCTTTTTAGGGAAGAGAAAAGACCAGAAGTACCATAACAGAGCAGCTAAAACAAATAGCCAAAATAGGGTTTTACGCGAGGGGATTAGTTGGCGTTCCATGTGCGTTTCATTGTGACAGTATACGTTAGATAATCTGTAAAGACAGGATAGCCGTATTGATGCTGGAGTATCCACTGAGATAACACCCCACCTCGATAGTTATAGCGTAAATAGTTGACTTGCCCCAACAGGTTATCGTGTTCTGTAAACACCGATAAATCTTTAGCATAATCACCTTCACTCACGCCAAAGGTATCCAGATAGCGAATGACGATGGTAGCATAGTAACCCCGCTGGGATTGAGTCAGGATGGGTGTAAAGCTTTTAACTCGCACATCAATACCCTGTGTCCCCCCAATCGTAAATAGGCTCAGTCGCTCAGCATCTCCTTCGCCTGGGGCACCATTTAGGGTGAGAGCATCCATGGCGCCAAAAGAGGGAAATACGTTCGTCTTGCTTTTTGTAGCAAACCACGGGCTATCTAAAACCTTTGCTGGCCAGACAGAAGCTGGCACAAAATCCTTTTGGTAATTACTGGGGTCACTGTCTTCGGGTTTGGCCAGATTGCCAATCTTACGAAAAAATAACGCATCCACAATCTGAATCATATTATTGACACGTCGGTTCCCCACAGCCGTGCTGTAGATTGCATCGGCAATGCCCTTCATCTGAAAGAAATCCGTGCCACTCTTCTCGTAAAAGTGGTTGAGTAATTGGGCGGCTACAGCCTCATAAAACGCCTTGTCGGGTCCTGTATACAGACTGCTTATTCCAAGACCTCGGTTCTCATAACCTTGTATTTTCTTTAGAAAAAAATCCTTTAAGAAGTTTTCCACTCAGGTTACTCAGCGTACCATCTCGTACCAGATTGGGGAAAATAAGGGGCTTGTTCTGTAGTTGACTGATACTATTTCAGTAGGAGTATCCATCTTTTTGACATCTTCCTTCGATTGGCAGTTATAAAAACTACTATTAGTTATTCAAACGGTCAAGTTCATTAACTTTAATAGGTGAATCAATAGAAGAAGACTTATGATTTAAATATTGAAGCTTGGGAATATACCAGTATGTAAGTTCTGGCCCTTTACCACAAGCCCAATGCTGTTTTAATAATAATTCGTCTGGCATTTCTTCCTCAAGCTGATAAGCAGCTAGGTAAGGGACTCTCCAAGCTGAAGACTCATTATACATTAAAAAGTAAATATTAAACTCTTCGTTTACAGTGTCGGCAATACTGGCAGAAACCTTAGGCAAAAAATCCTTATACTGACCTGGTAAATTCCGGCATACATTCTTTACTCCAATATAAATAAAGCGTCTTCGGTGATCCCATATTCCTCTTCCTAAATCTTTCTCCTCACCAATGTAACCTTGACTCATTACAACTATATCTGTTTTATCAAGCTTCTTATGGAAAACCATACACTGATAATTCCACAGAAAGGCAGCGAAGAGGAAGATCAATCCGAATACGGCTATTTTAGTACTTAGTTGGCGTCCCATTTATTTGACCTGCTCAACTTGCGTATCACCCAAGTGAAGAATGTCGGGCACTTCGGTATTAAGCGATTTGAGGGCTGGAATGTACCAATGGACATGGCGGGGTTCTTTACCACCATTCCAATGTTCTCTCAGTATAAGGTCTTCAGGCTCTTCCTCTTCAAAATCAAATGGAGTCCAGTTATAAGTATGCCGCTCAATGTGATGGTCATAAAATACAAAATAAATATTTATATTTTTATGAGTTGAATCCGCTATCAGGTTAAACGCATTTAAAAAAGGGTAAGAATGTTAAGCAGATACTGGTCATCCCAACC
>NZ_BAAHBI010000045.1:0-56759 GCF_054776755.1 Spirosoma litoris
CTGACAATACACTCAAACTATGGGAGGTAAGTACGGGCAAAGAAATCCGCACCATGAGTGGGCATACGGGTTCGGTATCCTCCATATGTTTCAGCCCTGATGGACGGCACATCCTCAGTGGCAGTATTGATAAGACACTCAAATTGTGGAAAATCAATACTGGCGCTGAGCTACAGATCATGAGTGGACATACGGGTTCAGTGTCCTTGGTGTGTTTCAGTCCGAATGGCCAGTTCATGCTCAGTGGCAGTTCTGACAATACACTCAAACTATGGGAAGTAAGTACGGGCAAAGAAATCCGCACCATGAGTGGGCATACGGGTTCGGTATCCTCGGTATGTTTCAGCCCTGATGGACGGCACATCCTCAGTGGCAGTTCTGACAATACACTCAAGCTCTGGGAGACCAGCACAGGCAAAGAAATCCGCACCATGAGTGGGCATTTCAACTCGGTTTTATCGGTATGTTTCAGCCCCACTGGGCGGTACATGCTCAGTGGTAGTTATGATAAGACACTCAAGCTCTGGGAGACCAGCACAGGCAAAGAAATCCGCACTATGAGCGGGCATACGGGTTCGGTATCCTCGGTATGTTTCAGTTCAGACGGGCGGTACATCCTCAGTGGCGGGGAGGATAATACACTCAAGCTCTGGGAGACCAGCACAGGCAAAGAAATCCGCACTATGAGCGGGCATACGGGTTCGGTTTTATCGGTGTGTTTCAGTCCTGATGGCCAGTACATGCTTAGTGGGAGCCTAGATAAGACACTCAGGCTCTGGGAGGTCAATACGGGCAAGGAGCTGCAAATCATGAGTGGCCATAACAACTATGTCAACTCGGTATGTTTCAGTTTAGACGGCCAGTACATACTTAGTGGCAGTGCGGATAAGACAGTCAAGCTCTGGGGAACAAGCACAGGAAAAGAAATCAGCGCCATGAGTGGGCATCTTAACTCGGTATCTTCAGTATGTTTCAGTCCTGATGGTCAGTATATGCTCAGTGGCGGAGAGGACAAGACGATCAGGCTCTGGGGGGTCAATATCGGGAAAGACCTACGGGCGATGAGCGGTCATGCTAATTGGATTCGATCAGTATGTTTCAGCCACGATGGCCAGTACGTACTCAGTGGCGGAGAGGACAAGATGCTCAAATTATGGAAAGTCAGCACAGGAAAAGAATTACGGGTGATGAGTGGGCATACTGATTGGATTCGATCAGTATGTTTCAGCCACGATGGCCAGTACTTGCTCAGTGGCAGTTATGATAATACGCTCAAGCTCTGGGAGGCCAGCACAGGCAAAGAAATCCGCACCATGAGTGGGCATACGGGTTCGGTATCCTCGGTAGGTTTCAGTCCAGACGGGCGGTACATGCTCAGTGGCAGTGCGGATAAGACACTCAAGCTTTGGGAGGCCAATACAGGAAAATTAATCCGCACTCTGAGCGGACATTTAAGTTCAGTGTCTTCCGTGTGTTTCAGTCCTGATGGCCAGTATTTGCTCAGTGGTAGTTGGGACAAAACACTAAGACTCTGGGAGGTCAATACGGGCAAGGAGCTAAGGACTATGAATGGGCATTCTGCCTGGATTCGATCAGTGAGTTTCAGCCCTGACGGGCGGCATATACTCAGTAGCAGCGCGGACAATACATTAAAGCTCTGGGAAGTCGACACGGGAAAAGAGATTCGCATTATGAGCGAGTACGCTAGCTCGGTATCCTTGGTGTGTTTCAGCCCTGATGGACAGTATTTACTCATTAGCACTGAAGACAATACACTTCAGCTCTGGAACCTAGCGAGAAGAAAGGAAGTACGAAAATGGTTAATAAATAGCTCTCCTTATTACGTTTCCTTTAGCTCAGACGGTTCTAAAGTACAAGTAGGAACAGCGACCTACTTTGTTACTTTCCCTTTAAACGAAACGGTTATTGTAAAACAATCTATCGCTCAAAACCCAACAATTTCCGTTTTCTCTCAAATTATCTGGCGCAGTGAGCCCATCACCGTTCGGGAGCCTGATGCTATGGCCAAAGCAGTAATAGTGAGCAATTTTCCGGGTACCATTAACGCGGGGTATGTGCGGGTGTATCTTAATGGTCAACTACTAGCTGTGGGAGCTAAACTGGGTACGGTATCACTGAATCAGCAACAGGGCCGCTACAACTGGCAGCAAACCTTACCACTACATGAAGGAGAGAACGAAATTGTGTTAGGCTTACTCCTACCTAACCAGCCGGAGGTGCGCTCGGAAGCATTAGTCATTACGTACCTGCCGCCTATTAAACCGAATCTGTACGTCGTAAACATCGGCGTTTCGGGTGCAGGCTTACAGTACGCAGCCAGAGATGCGGAGAATATTGGAGCATTCTTCAAAAACCAGCAGGGACGGTTATTTAACAAGGTTACTCTGTTTCCTTTATTCCAGCCGGGCCACACCAGCACCACTCGGTTACGAACCGAAATGAGTCGACTATCGCTCTATGGAATTACGCCCAACGATGTGTTACTCATTTTTGTATCGGCCCACGGCAAGAAACTCAATCTACGCAATGGTCAGACCGACTTTGCGCTGCAACCCGATGATTACGACAATGCCAACCTCAGTACCGAAGAAAATACAACGCTACTCTATCGGGGGCATATTCTGAACAACATTGAGGATATCGTTTGCAAGAAGTTCATTTTGCTCGACGCCTGCCACTCAGGGGAGGCTGTGCTGAAACAGGGAGGTAAATCGCAGTATCTGCGGGATTTGCGCGATGCCCAAGAAGTGATCAAACATGCTCCCCCCGGTATTATCACCCTAGCCAGTAGTAGTGACGGGCAATTGTCCTGGGAAGATCCTAGCTGGCAGCAGGGAGCGTTTACGAAGATGTTGCTCGACGGTCTTGCCGGAGCGGCTGATACGGACAAAGACCGCTTTGTATCGATCAATGAATTGTTTAGCTACCTGCAGAAAACAGTACCTATCCTGGTCAGACAAGTGAAAAAAGAAGAGCAACAACCCCAGATGTACCCCAGCAAACTAGCTGACGATGCCGATTTCCCACTGGTACAATATTAAAAAGTTAGCATAACTGTATAGAAATCTCCTCCACAACCGATTAATCCAGAAACTAACCAAATCAAATGGCCAAGCAATCCACTAACCATTGTGCCGATTACCCGAATGATGATATCTTGCTGACAGCCCTCAAAAAACGAATGGAACAGGCAATGCGCTGCCTGTACAGTCGTAGTCAGAAAAAAATCGTCACCAGCTTAGCCCGGCGAGGTAATAGCCTGGAAGATGCCGAAGATGCTTTTCAGGATGGCGCTACTGCCCTTTGGCAAAACATCGATAGAGTCTATATTGGCGCCAAGCTCAACACAATTCTGCATGGGTATGTATTTAACAAATGGAAAGAAATCCGGAGAAGAAAAGGGCGGGAAGGCAGCTGGCCTGAAGCCGAGCTACCTTATGAATCACCAGAACCCAATCCAGAAGAAAATCTAATAGATTTGGATATGCAGGAACTGTTGAGGAAAGGGATTAATCAACTCGATCCTAAATGTCGGGAGCTGCTAGACTTACTGATTTTTCAGCAAAAAACGCCTGAGGAAGCGGCTGAAATTTTAGGTTGTAGTGTTAACTACGTATATACCAATAAGTGGCGATGCATTCAAAAGCTCCGTAAACTTCTTTAACCGATTACTCAGTCATGAAAGATTTCACAGAACAGGAATACGAACAAATGAATCGTTACATCGATGGGACGCTATCGGATGGCGAACGGACAGCCGTTGAAAAACGATTATTAAATGACCCCGACTTCGCAGCCGAAGTGGCCTGGTTACGCAAATTCTTTGTCAACTACCAGCATGTTGTAACAGAGGATAAGGTCCGTGAAATTCACGCCGAACTCGCTAAAGAAGGTCTCTTAGCGACCAAACCCGTTGAACATGTTTACTGGACACCCTGGCGGATGGCCATGGCAGCCTCTGTCGTATTAGTATTGGGTATAGGTATCTGGTACTGGCAGAGCCTCCCACCAACACAATCGGGTATCGCTGGAAATAATCAGGGACAGGGGACTTCTACAACAAGTACGACCTCGTCAACCGACACCACCTCATCAACTGCACCTGCCAGCAACTCAGCTACGACACCCAAAGTCGTCATCCCTGACCCAGGTCCATCGTTTAACCAACTGGCTACCAATTATGGGAAACGATCTCCTAAAGGCATTGGCGATGTACCCGCCGAACTGACTAAAGCGGTAACCAGTTATGAGCAGGGTGGTAAGCAGCTGGAAGAGGCCATCGCCGTGCTTAAGAAGCCGGTTCTTGTCGAGCCGAAGGAGGAGTACGGAGCAAGCAAAGGGATAACCCCTCAAGCGCAAGAAAATAAATCTACCGCCGATTATCGGCATTTCTACTTAGGACTGAGCTATCTAAAAAACGGACAGGCAAAATCGGCACTGACTGCCTTAAATCAAATTGAAGGGGATAATCTAACGCAAACGGTGCAATGGTATAAGGCCCTGTGTTATGTGCAGCTAGGGCAGACTACCAACGCCAAACAAGTATTGACTCAGATTCAGAATGAGCCTGGTCATCCCTACCAAACGGAAGCGAGCAAATTAATGGCCTCATTGCCAGCCTCAGCTCGCTAAAGAAAACGTCTTTAACGCAAGAAAAGCATAAACATTGTCCGACTTTGTTACCAAGGCCGGGCGATGTGGTATTATAGAAAAAAGGCAATAAGCGAATACGACAATCCACCATGACTGCCCAACATCGTATTATTTTCTTTCTATTGCTGCTGTTAGCTTCCACGACCTTGTCTGCTCAGGATCCGCCGGGTGTAGTACGGTTTTCGAGCCGGATGGTGCATGGCCGCTACGGTTACCATATTTGTTTAAGTCCCAATGGAAGATATGGACTTAGCGGGGATGGTAGCACACTCAAACTTTGGGATGTTAGCATAGGAAAAGAAATTCGAACTTGGGATGGAGCTAGTTCTGAAGGAAATTCAGGGTGTTTCAGTCCAGATGGTCAGTATGTTCTTGTTGGAGCTTATAGCGGATCCCTTAAGTTGTGGGATGTTAATACAGGTAAGGTAGTACGTACTTTTGCCAACAACAATTCTTCAATTAGGTCAGTATGTTTTAGCCACGATGGTAACTATGCTCTAAGTGGAAGTTCTGATAATACTATCAAGTTGTGGGATGTTAGTACGGGCAGTGAGATACGCTCTTTTACTGGAAACAATTATCCTGTTCTCTCAGTATGTTTTAGCTATGATGGCCGATATGCTCTGAGTGGAGGTTATGAGCTAAAATTGTGGGATGTCAATAATGGCAATCCAGTACGTACTTTCAAACGCGACAAACCTTCTACAAACTTAAATCTATTTACCTCGGTGTGTTTCAGTTCTGATGGTCAATATGTGCTTAGTGGAAGCAATAACCTTGAGCTCTGGCAAGTAAATACAGGGAAACTGGTTCGTACCTTTAGTGGCAATTATTACCCGGTTTCCTGGGTAGACCTAAGTCCAGATAGTAGGTATGCGTTGAGTAGACATTACGATAGTGTAGGCAAACAATGGAATATTGATACAGGCCAACCGGTTCGCACGTTTACGAAAACGTTTTACGACTTTAGGGGGAGTTATGTTAATACTCTTAGGGCGTGGGAAAGTAATGAAGCTAAAAAATTCCAACCGTTATCTGGTCATAATGGAACGGTTATATCGCTGTCTTTTAGTGCTGATGGTCGTTACGTGCTTACATCAGGTTATGACAAAAAGGTCAAAGTATGGGACGTTAGGACAGGAAAAGACTTTCGCACCTTTAGTGTACATGGCAGTTCGCCGTCTTTTGTGCGTTTGAGTTCGGACGGTCACTATGCTCTCAGCCAAGAATATAATGGGAATAACATTTTTTATAAGATTCGGGACGTCAATACGGGTAAAGAGATTTACACCCTTGCTAAAAATAATCATGTCTATGATATCAGTGCCGATAGTCGTTATATACTAGTTAGCATTGATGAAAATAATAATAGTAGTCTGAATTTATTAAGTATCAGTACTGGCAAAAAGGTATATAGTTTTGCTCAAAATAACCACGAAATATATCCAGCATGTTTAAGTGCTGATAACCGTTATGCACTTAGCACCAATAGTGACAATGTGCTCAAGTTGTGGAAGGTCAGTACGGGTGAAGTAGTCAAAAAATTTATTGGACATACTGATAAGGTTAACTCATTGTGCTTGAGTGCCGATGGTCGTTATGCACTTAGCAGCAGTAAAGATAAAACACTTAAACTCTGGAATATTAGTACAGGTCAGAAAGTACACCCATTTATTGGACACACTGGCAATGTCCATACTATTTGTATGAGTTCCGATGGGCGCTATGCGCTTAGCGCTGATGAAAGTACTGTTAAATTGTGGGATGTCAGCAGTGGGAAGGAATTGAAAAGCTGGTCAATGAATTACTTCCCGATCAAGGTTGCATTTGCACCTGGCGGTTCAGATGTATTGGTGGGTACTACTACTTATTTTGTTTCCTTTCCTATACCAAAATCCGTTTCACCCAAACCAGTATTACCACTCCCAACACCCCCTTTCTCCCAGCTTGTAGAATCCATTGATACCAAACCAATTTCGCCAACCTTATCTACGTCCGTTTTCTCCCAAATCATCTGGCATGGTAATCCTACAACGGTTCATGAGCCTGCCTACTCGGCTCAGGCTGTCTTTGTCAGCAATTATGCGAATCCTATTGAAGCTAGCCATATTCGAGTCTATGTAAATGGGCAGCTACAGGCAGCTGGACAAAAGATGGGTATTACTTCGCTGAAAGCCAATCAGGGGCGTTACAACTGGGAGCAGACCTTACCCCTAATGGAAGGTGGCAATGAGATTGTACTGGGTTTACTCCTGCCAAACCAACCCGAAGTCCGCTCAGAACCATTAGCCATTACGTATCTGCCACCTACCCGGCCCAATCTGTATGTGGTAAACATCGGGGTGTCGGGCGCAGGTTTAGATTATGCGGCCAACGATGCAAAACAAATTGGGGAGTTATTCAAAAAGCAGCAGGGAAAGTTATTCAATAAAGTCACTGTATTCCCTTTGTATGAGAAGGGTCAGACCAACACCACCCGATTACGGAAAGAAATGAGTCGGCTATCACTCTATGGGATTACGCCCAACGATGTACTGATCATTTTTGCGTCGGCCCACGGCAAGAAGCTCAATCTGCGCAACGGCCAAACTGACTTTGCCCTCCAACCCGATGATTACGACAATGCCAACCTAAGCAGTGAAGAAACCACAACGCTACTCTACCGGGGGCACGTATTGACTAATATTGAGGATATTGTTTGTAAAAAATTAATCCTGTTCGACGCCTGTCATTCGGGGGAGGCCGTTCATACACAAGGGAGTAAGTCGCAGTATCTGCGGGATTTACGCGATGCCCAGGAGATCGTAAAAAATGCCCCGCCAGGCATCATCACCCTGGCTAGTAGTAGCGATGGGCAATTGTCGTGGGAGGATTCTAGCTGGCAACACGGGGCCTTTACCAAAGCCTTGCTCGATGGCCTGAACGGAGCCGCCGATACGGATAAAGACCATTTTGTGTCGATCAATGAGTTGTTCATCTATATAAAAAAAATGGTCCCCAACCTGCTAAGCAAAGTTGACCGGTTAAAGCAGGAAAAGCAGGAGCCGCAGATGTACCCAAAAAAACTGCCCGACAACGCTGACTTTCCGCTGGTGCAGTATTAATAAAAAAATATTTTTTGATTGACTGTATAGAAATCGTTCTCCTCAAACGATACATCAGAAACTAATCAAATTTTCCAATGCTTCCAAAAACGCCCCCCCGCGAGAATTACTCGGATGATAAGAGCTTGCTGGCAGCTCTACGAAAGCAAATCGACGGTGCAGTGACCTATTTGTACAAGCACGGTTATAATTACAGTGTCCCCAGGCTTTTCAAAAAGAGTAAAAATTGGGAAGATGCCGAAGATGCTTTTCAGGAAGGAATGATTGCCTTCTTAAAAAACATCCACAATATCATGCTTTATATCAGCTTGGTAATCCAGTTGCACACGTATGCACGGAATAAACTGGTGGATGGCTTTCGGAAAAAAGTGACTGAGCAGAAACACTTTAAACGGTACTTCAAGGAGCAGGATGCTGTCGATCCATATCAGGATCAATTGGATGCCGACATGCAGGAAAAGCTAAGGGAAGCTATTACCTGGTTAAGCCCTGAAAGTCAGGAGTTGCTGAACTTGCTGATCATCGAAAACAGACCCCCAAAAGAGGTCGCTGAGTTGTTAGGACATAGTGTCGATTACGTGTACACCCAGAAATACCGCTGTATCAAATATCTCCGCAAACTATTACGCTAATCCAACCATGAAAGAATTCACAGAACACGATTATACATCCATCGACCGATATATTCAGAATGATTTATCGGCTTCTGACCGTCGTGCCTTCGAGAGACGGATGCGAAACGAACCAGAACTGGCCACTGAAACACAATGGCTGAAAAAGTTCTATGTCAACTACGCACAGGTTGGCTTACAGGAAAAGCACATTGGGCTACAAGCTCAGGTTCGTGACATTCACCAGCGGCTATCCGAACAGGGAGCACTTGTAAAAGAACCAGCGAAGCGACACCCTGCGGTTCCGGCTTGGATGGCCATGGCCGTTTGTTTTCTGATCGTATTGAACATAGGGGCCTGGTACTGGCAAGCACACAAACCGGTTGACCGGAAAGAAGCCAACCATAATCCTAAGAAGATCGATCCAAAAGTCAAACCGACGTCACCTGCCAGCAATTCGGTGACGATGCCGGTCGCTCCATCCAGTCCTTCGTTTGATCAACTGGTAGCTACCTACGGAAAGCAATCGCCCAAAAGTATTGGTGAAGTGCCTGATGATCTGGTCGGAGCTGTTGCCGATTATAACCGAGGTGGCCATAGGCTTCATCAAGCGATAGACGCCCTCAAAGACCCAGCCCCTAAAGTGATCGACCCTAACGAAGAACCAGAGTATGGGGCTAGTAATGACCAGTCTGCCACTGATTATCGGCATCTGTACTTAGGACTGAGCTATCTGAAAAACGGACAGGCCAAATCAGCACTCCATACCCTTAGTCATATCCAGAATGACTCATTAACACAAACGGTGCAGTGGTATAAAGCCTTGTGTTATGTACGGATGAGACAGAGCCACAAAGCGAAGCGGCTGCTAACACAGATTCAGCATCAGCCCGGCCATCCATACCACAGAGAAGCGGGTAAGTTATTGGCTTCATTCACACCATCAACTCAATAAAATCCATGAAAAAAAGCCTGTTTATGGTACTCACTCTGCTCATTATGGGCAGAGTGAGTATGGCTCAGGAAATCTCCAATGACGAACTCCTTCCCGACGAATCTGGAGCCGATCAATTGGAGCTATCTGCCTATGAGTATGGTGATGGCAGCAAAAGCACAACCGCATCGGCTCTAAGCCTGCGGAAGTATTGCCCTACCGTCCGTTCGCAGGCAGGCTTACCGACAGGTGTGCGTCTTGGATTAGTGTTTGGTTACTATTCCATGACCATTCTAAAAGGCAGACAATACCAGTGGTCGGCAGCTCAGATTGAGAAGGAAGCATTTTCAGCGTTCTTTCCATTCGAATCGCTCCCCAAGAACGAAACGAACTGCCAGATTGGTAAGGATTTTTTGAAGGCAATGGAAACCGTCCTGACGGGCATCGGCAATGTCAAAGCGGCTGCTTACGACCGATCTTCGGTCAATTGCCATAACCACCCTGTCGACCGTTGGAGACAACAGGCGGCTCGGCATCAGATTGATCGACTCGAACGGGTATTCGACAATCGGGATGCCGATGCCCGCAAAGAGTTACGATCCAAACAGAGTATACAGGCCGGTCGCCCAGTGGTAGCGATCATGCTTATCGACCGGGGGTTTATGCAACTCGGGGGCGATACCTGGCGACGTAATGATGAACTTCTATATGAACGCCCAACCTGGCAACCTGTAGTAGTCGTCGGATATGACGATAAACGTCGAGCATTTGAAATTGTCAACTGTATGGGGTCGTCGTGGGGGAATGGAGGTTTTGCCTGGGTGAGTTACGAAGATTTTGCGCGACGTGTAGGGGTCGCCGTTCAATTGATAGATCATCCCGACGAGAAAGTACTACCCCGACCCGTTCCCGCACCCATAGCCAATGTGCCGGTCATTCGTCAGAAACCGTCTATTCGCTTACATGGTGATGGCACGATGCAACTGATAAAGGCCACTTCGGATAGTACGTACCAAACCAGTCCTATTGCTGTACTGCGACGGGGTAATTACTACGAAACCCAATCAGGCTTTGCTGTTAATGATCAGATGCGCTTCGTATCGGGTCAACTTCCCCGCTTTGGCTATGTGTATATATTCAGCATCGACCCGAATCAAAAAGCGGAAGTGCATTTCCCTACCGCAGGCGAGTCGGCCTATGTAGTCGATGATGAAGCCCGGTTAGTATTTCCACGTCCACGAGCCGATTACGATCAGAATGGTCGGATTATCCTACACGAGCGGGGGTTTTCCAAGGAGGTAAAAGGCGCCGACTGGCTGGTTATTCTATACAGCAAAGATGCATTGTCTACCAGTCAGTTAACGAATTGGATGAGTCAACTGGCAGTTCCTTCCGAATCCGTCATGGCGATACTCGAACGGGTGTTGGGAAACCGAATGGTTCCATGGAAATCCGTTGCATTTGAACCGAAAGCAATGAAGTTTTCTGTGACATCCTCAGCAGGAGATATAGTCCCTTTAGTCCTGAAAATCAATGGAAATTAATTTCTATCCACGATGTATTATTTAGCCTTACTGATTGATAATCGTAAATACCACGTAGCTCATCTATACCCTGCCGATTCCATTCCGACAGGAATCGTAATGCCATCGTTTGTATTGGAACATCAGGCAGGTCAGGGCCGCTTACTGCTAAGCATTGTTCGACAGGCTAAATTGATTTGTCGGGGAGGGTATTCGTTTGATCGCTGGTTAGACTGGTCTTCTCTTACTGTCGACTACTCCGGTTCTGGGTTAACTCTCCATATGCGGACTAGTCATGAGGCATCGGTAATCAATGATTTGGCAGCCCCATTGCCATCGGTTCCTGATGCCTTCAAACTGATGAAAACCCCGAACCGATACGAACTAACAGCCGGGCGAAGGTATATAGCATCGTCGTTGGTCGTCACGCTGTCGATAGAGGTGGATGAAACGATTTATGAAAGTAAAATGCTGATCCACCTGGTACCACAGGGGCAAATTTTTGATGTGGTGATGGATTTCGGCTCGGAAGCCAGTCAGATTGTAACCTACCGTCGGGGAGGGAACGCGATCATTAGCCGGGTAAAAATGGTAGACAATCTCATCGATTATTATTATCCCGATCTGGCTGGTAAAGACCTCCATCAACGGGTTAGCGATAAGGAATTATATCGATCAGCTTTTTTCATTAAAAAGGAAGGGTCTGTTTTTGATCCTAATGCCAAACCGGGTATCAATGGCAACAATGAATTTCTAAATCTGCTTACAGCCAAAGATGAAAAAAACCGTCTGACAGCCGAACGGATACTGGTCTCCAATCTGAAACTTGCCCATCTTGGAGCCTATAATTTCACCGTAAAATTTGCGTCGAAAGACCCTAAAATTAATGCGTTTGGGGCCCTCCAGCATACTTTTCAGGATACCATCGTGAAGTTGCAGCAAGCAGTTATCAACTACTTTATGCAGACAGTGCTGGAGGAAATTCGTCGCAGCACCCGCGATAGTCAGCCGCTTTATATGAATGTAAAGCTACTGGTTCCTAACGTTTTTGAGCAGAACAAAGTAGCAAAGCTGGCCTTGGGAACCAAAAAGGGGCTGGACGAAATTGCCGAGAAATACCCTGATTTCAAGTTGAATGGCGTTGAGGTAAGTACCATATCGGAAAGTGATGCGGCTTTTTTAGGCTTCAAGCGCGAACAGGATGATCTGGTCCGGCAAGGTAATGCAAGTTTCTTTGAGCAAAGTGGTCGCTACCTGATTATTGATGCCGGAAAGGGCACTACGGACTTCTCCATATTAGAGATCAACCCGACAACCTACCAGCTTTCATCACTTTATCGGTCCGGATTTATCGGAGCAGGGAATATCCTGTCCTACGCCTTTATCGATACGGTATTCACAAGTATCTGTGGTATCGATGATGAAGAGCGTAAACGAGCCATCTATGCCGTAACCAAACGGGCTGATATTGCCGATAAGCTGCAATTCACGGAAGTTATCGAGAAACTTAAGCATAGCTACGACCCTACCCGAAATTACCAGCCTTTGCAGGAAGTTGTCGACTTCGCAACGGTCAGAAGTCAACTATTCGATGCAAACGAACCGGGAACCTTAGGCACGATTGCGAACCTGCTCGAGCAGGTATGGCAACAGCAGGGATCTATACGGGATGAATGGCAGATCATCAATCGGACCGTCAACGAGATTGCCAACCGAATTCATCGGGAAGTAATTCAGTCGGGGCGATATGCTGACCTTGAAAAAGGCGAGGTGTTGGTGAAGAAAATTATTCTGACGGGTCGTGGCTTTCTGTTTGAGCCGCTTCGAAAAGCCATTAGTCAGGCATTCGATATCCAGACCCTGAAAACCGACGACTTGAAAAAGGTGTGTTTATCGGGGGCATTCAGCAGTGATCACATCAATTACGAGTCAAATCTGGTTGGCTTTCCTGATGTCTACCAGTTGTTTGGACGGATCGGTAAACAATCAAAGCAGATTGATACCGGGAATGGGGTTTTGCTCGACATACCCATCTATAGCAGGGTCAAACGATGGCTGGCCGATAAATCGAAGTCGTGGCAGGACGTCAAGGATGCATACGGTGATGAACACCTGGTTTCGGCCATACAAATCTCCTCTGCCGAGAACACCCCGTTATCGGATGAACCGAGCGAACTGAGCGCGGAAGAGGAATTTCTAAATCACGGAAAAGTATTTCCTAACTACAATCGCAACGCCAAGGTCGTTACGATCTGCGGACTGGATTACAAAAAACACCACATCAACAGTCCTACGGTCAATGTATTCTTTACGGGCGATGATTTTATCATTCGGGATGCAACTACTTATAGTCGGCTGCAGGTTGAACCCGAGTTTTTCCGCCAGACCCAGTTGGTTTCTCAGACGCTCTACCCCTTTGCTGATATTTCTCTTCCGGCCGACGTGCGCGTAATGCCTTTGACCGATTCTTTCTAGCGATGGCCACACCAAGAATAGTACTATGGATCAGTTATGGACTCTGGCTGATGAGTGGAGTCTGCATGCTAGGGTTGGCTTGGCCTCGATTATATCCGTCGACAACTCCGGTTACAACTTCCATCCTTAGCAAAACGCACTACTACGTTACAGATAGTACTGGCGCAGAAGCGCTATTGACCTATCAACCCGTCCATCGGCTGCAACGAAAGAGTTCGGGCTTGTTAGTAGGTGATCAGGTTTTGCCTGTTGCTCCCGATATAGTCGGGAAGTCCTCCTACTGGCTACCAATTAGTGTGGCCGACTGGCGACGAAGTTTTGTCAACTGGTTGGGAGGAAGTGGAACCGATTCGGCTCAACGCTGGCAACAGGCCCGAAACCAGTGGCAAGCGTTTGTAAAAGTTCAGTTGGACTCACTGGCGGCTAATCCCGACTGGCAGAAACTCAGCCCTGAGCAGCAGTTAGCCCAGGCTTTGCTAGTCAAGCTGGACCGTAATTCGGGTACTACATTTCTGATCGATGGTAGCTTACAGAGGGTAGCTAATGTGGAGTCAATCTCCGTTAATTCGACAAGTGCCTTATCCGTACTGCATCAACCTATTGCCTTGTCAGTAGGCACAGGCTGCGATTGGGTATTTGCCAGTCTGGGCCTATTAACCACGCTGGCAGGACTGGCACTGGTTTTCTGGAAAAATCGTCCCCCAATAGAACCCGATTCTCCACAACTGCCGATTTTGGAAGAAAATGAAGAATTGCCCACTGATGTAGTGGACGAATCAACCGCTGAGCCAGAGGCCGAACGAACACAGCCAGACGAATTGACGTCGATTATTCCAGCCGAAACAGCTGAACGTGAGCACTTAGTGGTTGATCAGTATCTGACTAATTTCTATGCCCGTTACGGCGATTTTTATAAGGTCATACAGGATATCCCTATTGAGCCAGATGAGCAGGACAAACGCCAGATCAAACGGCGACTTGTCGAAATGGGTTTACACGCCCATAGTCTGGCACGTGCCTATAAGCACAATCCTGCCCTGGATCGCCCGGCCGACGAACCCAACCTACTCCTTATTCTGGAGAATAAGCAGGTGGGTGATTTGCCCGCTCAAGCCTATAAGACTTTTGAGAGTGGCCCCTATAAATCAGCCAACAATTTTCAGTTTTTGCAACAGGTTTTACTGTCTCTGGATCTTGGCGAACTCGAAGGGGCGCTGATGCAGACTATTTACCTGGCTCCACGCTATTTAAAATCTACCTGACCTAATGATGAATCTTACCAGCCTACTTTCGTATTTTTTATTTCTATTCCCGTTTGTTGGACTCGTCTTACTTGCCGTAACGTTCTGGCTTTTTAACATCCGTTACCGGGAAGGTTTCGTCTACAGAAAGCGGCCATTTATTCGTTATTTTTTCATTGCCGGACTAGGTGCGATCCTTACGCAATGGTGCTACGTGTATGCACCTGAACGAATTTTTACAAATGCCGAACATCACGTTATCGAATGGCTGGGCTATAGTTTTGGCGATCAGTTGATTCTGGTTGATCAGCAAGAACCTGATCGGGCGATATGGGATGCCAAAACGGGAAAGCTACAGGTCAATTACCGCCCGGCAACAAACGACTTTAACCTGCGAGGAACGAATTTTACGGAGCCAATTTTTGCACAAACCAGTCCAGAGGTCTATACGTTGCAGAACCCAGTGATTAACCAGCCAATTCGGCAGCAGTTCAGTATCGACCTTGATTCCATATCCTTACAGTTTCAATTACGGTTTGGCCCCGATTCCTCGTCGTTTCGGGTGATACGTAAAGGGACGACCTACGGCCCATTTACCGTGCCGGTTAAGATGCCGCTGCAAAAGGGCTATTCGGTCGGCGGATTACTGGCCAAAACACGCGCTGACGTTCCTGGAATGGGCGATTTGGTGGCTGTTTTAGATAGCGTTTACCTGCTTCGGAAATATGTCGAAGATAAACCAACTCCCGAACGTGATTCGATTGTTCTGTTCCCTTCTCAACAGCTGCTTCAGCAATCGGTGCGCATTCACATTGATACTAAGCTTGTTGTACTCCCTGCGAGCACGAATCCGAGCGTGACCCTCTCAGCAGGGCAATTCTTTTATTTAGGTTTATGGGGGGCTACAAACCCGGTTTATTCCATTAGGCGAAGTGCTCATAGCTCAGAATGGTTAATACGTTTTCCACAACGCGAATACCTGAAACGGCTATCCAACAACGGAGAATCTTTATTTCTGACTTCATCGGCCCAGGAGGTTACCCGAAGCCAGCAAATGGCCGGATTTTACTATCCCTTTTATGAGCAGGAAACGAACGTAAATCATGTTTCGGCTAATCTTTCATACCGTACGGGGTCAACGCAGCAAACCATGCAGTTTAGACTGATTAACTATGACCAGAACAACCTGACGAGTACAGGTCTTCAGACGGCCGTAGCGGGCGATACCATTCACCTGGCAACGCGGGGCCTGAGTCAGGGGGTAACCGGTACACAATGGTTAGTCAAGATTAGGAATTTGAAAGCCACCAACCCACTCCAGTTCTGGCATATGCTCCTTCTGACACTATTTATTGTTGGCAGTATTTATGTCTGTATGCTACTTACACCTGCCGACAAACAGACGAAAGCCGAGTATATCGTCTATATGTTGGTTCTGGTGCTGATGACGATCCGGTCGATTCTCCTCTGGCGGGCCTCTACTTTTCTGCCCGTTGAGGACATAACGCCTAACGAATACCAGAAGCTGGCCGATCTGGGCTGGTCATCGTTTATTATTGGAGTCCGGAGCTGTCTGGTTTTTTTCGGGCTGATCGTCGTCTGGAAAAAGTGGTCGGAACCCATCCGGTGGGCTTTCGGTCGTATGATGGATTGGCTATTTCCCCAATCAGCGAACAAGACATTTTCTCCCTGGCTACTGCTTGGATTTGGCGTGTATGGGTTGGGCATAGCCGCCTTACTGGTGGGAGGAAAAGCCGAGCGGTTTGGGGCAATCTATTTACCGTTAGCTGCCTATTTTTTCCTGAATTTTATTTTCCTGAGAGCCCTTGTCTCAATAGGCCACAATACTGAAAAAGATCCCAGCTACAGGTTTCTGACTAGACTAAACTGGTTGATCTGCTTAGGGTATTTAGGTGTGTCGGATGCCGGGTTCAGCATTATTTTTCTGGTAGGTACGCTCGTTTACAACATTATTCGTGAACTGACCTTTCCTCGAAAGCAACTCCCGAATTTAAATGCGGAATGGCGTATCCGCACGATTCGTACCTTACAATGGGCGTTTTTGCTGGTATCCTTGATCTGGTTATCTCCTTATGCCCTGTCAGGGCTGTTTCGGTATACAGCAGTTGTTGTATATGGCTTGGCAGCCCTCTTTCTGCTGTATGGCGGCTGGTCAGTATGGCGCAACAACTCTATCCAGTTGCTTTCTTTTCGCATTCCCCGATGGGTTGTCCCTGCGATTTGTGTGGTACTGGCCATCGGGCTGGTGGGCCTGAAAGCGCCGATCACTCGTAAAGTACAGAATAAAAGCTATGTACGCTACCGGTCAGAAGTCTTGTTTACCACCCCCGACGATATTATTGAACAGGAAGAGTTTCGGTTCAATCTTGGTAAAGACTCCGAATTGCTCCGGGCGGCTCAGAACCAGTGGCTGATTCACTATTTTTATGATAAAGGAAGCATCAATCCAAAGCACTACTTCCGGGTATTGCCCAGCTTTAAAAAGGGGTCACCTTACCTCACTCAAATCTGCGACCTCGTTTCGGTCCGATACGTGATCGGCGAACACAGCGAGTTTATCATCACGTTTCTACTGAGTTTCTTTATCGTACTTCTACTGGCTGCTGCCGATTCGGATTCGCGTTTCAACTATTTCAGTATGATACGTATAAAGCTGCTGTGCCTTCTGTTTGCGACCGGCCTTTTTGTCTGGCTGGCGGCAACGAACCGGATCATTTTTCTGGGTCAGGATTTCCCACTCCTGAGCCTGAACAGTATCCTAACCTGCGTTTTTACGTTTTCAATTCTTTTTCTGGTCATTGTTCTGGGCGATCAGGCCAATATAGAACCAGCCTCGCTCCGCTTTACGAGTGGAGGACAGAAGCAGGCAAACATCTTTTTTCGGATTGGGATGTTGCTGTTCATATTCGCACTGATTTATAGCCGCAAACATCCCTTTTCGGATGAACGCTTTAACCTTGAACAGACAATAACAAGTCTACAAGAGTCATTCAGAAACTTAAACGAATCGTTTGCCCGCTTCCAGAATGATCAGGAAACTGTAGAGAAAGGACTTCCCATGAGTGCGGTGGTTCAGCAGTTTGACACAAGCAGTTATGCCCCCCGGCATAACCCAATGCTCTTGGGCGACAGTCGCTTTGCTGGTAGTGCTTATAATGCCTATATAAAACTACTGGCTCAACAACAAAATAGTCCTGACAACCTGATTCATATCCGTCAGAAGGCTGACAAAACCTATCAGTTTGCCGTCAATGAACTATTTTATAACGTGAGCAGCCCCGACGTAACACTCAATGCCTGGCGAGGGCATCTATTGTCTGACGAACGCAATGAAACCGCTTCGTTTACGAATCGACAAACCAACGAAAGCCTCGTTATGGATACGAAGAAGGCTGATGCTGACCTGCAGCATACGTTGGGTAGTTTGTTCAATCAGGAAGCGAATAACAATATCTGGCTGACACGCCTTCCTGTCGGCTGGTCATTGGATTCGCTGCCTGTCGTTATCGTTAGCCGAAGAGCCGGACAACAGGCAAGTAACCGGGCTGATTTTGTTATCAAAAGTGGAGCCGATGTCTTTCAATCGAAAAGGTCGGTATTTGCTATGGCGTTGCACCCCAACGATATACTTCAGTTTTTACCAAACGGCCAGAGTCGTCCCGCAACACTACAGTATCAATACCAGACCAAACAATATTTCGCTAAGAACGTCTGGCTGAATGGACATCAGCAGTTCTTTTATCCATTGGGCGACAAGTTTCTATGGAGTTATCACTTCGCCAATCTCGTCAAAAGCAAGTACGACCAAGGCAAAACGATCAACCAGGAAGATGTACGGTTGAGCCTTGACCCGCGCCTTACTGAGCAAATCCACGACCTGGCAGCCAAGTACCTTAAAAAGGATAAGAAAGGAGAAGGCTGGGGCCCAGAGACCGAACGGGCTCGGGCATTTAATCTCGTCGTACTGGGTAGCGATGGCAAACTTCGTGCGCTCGCTGATTTCAAGAAGGGAGCTACGCCTAAAATTAATCCCAACCGGATGAGCCGCTACCAGGACTTGTTTACCAGCCTATACCTGAATGCCCAGACTGATCGAGAGAGAATGTTATTCGGTAATCGCTGCTTAATGCGGATGGACAATGGGCCCGCTTCTACGTTTAAGCCTATTCTGTACAGTGCCGTAACATCGCAGTACCGCTTCGACTGGGAAAATCTCAAGTTTGGCGGTCTTGACAAAACGATTACACCCGGTTTCCTAGAAAAGAACCGTGATGATTTTCGCATTCGTCGATTTGGCGGAGGGGCCGTGCGCTTCACAGTAGGAAACGACAGTAATATGGAGCTCCATCCTATGGATACCTACATCAGTAAATCGACGAATACCTACAATTCGATGATGGTATTTCTAGGATCACTATCACACGACCAGATAGCCCGTGAACAGCAGTATGTAAAGGGCAACGGAATGAGTACGTTTCTGGCGTTGGGACGCTCAGATAAGGCCAACGAGAATTTTCCTTTACTGAATATCAGCGGCAAAGAATACCATATTAAATCGGTCAATGTGAACTGGGGCAATACCGAATCGCTTTTGGGGCGAGGGTTGTGGTATAATTTCGATTTGCCGATTCAGCCAGAGCATGTAGCCGGGCGGAATGCAACTCAGCAGAATATTGCTGCGGATTTAGACACGGCTGAATTCAAGAAGTCGAAAAGTTCGAACAAGGTATGGAGTTTCCCTGAGGCTTCCCACCTATACCTAATGGATCGAAACAACCTTCACAACGCCATAGTCCAGTGTGCTACTGGAGCTGACCCCATCAACACTACTCCATACAAAATGGCAGAGATGGCCGCCAAACTCTTTTCGTTCAACCGATCGTTTCGAGGTAGTGTACTGGCCGATAATCATCAAAAAAATAAGGAGCTGTCTGTGGATAATACATGGAGCGGAGCTAGTAATTTAAGTCGATTTTATAGCCAGACGCTGTTCAATGCGATGCACAACTCAACGATCAATGGCACAGCGAAAAATGCGTTAGGAACGCCAGATACCTATCCTGCTGAATTCAAGCCCTATTATTTCTACGCCAAAACGGGTACAATCAGTGGTGATCGCGATGGTGGAAAACGAGATAAACATTTGATGCTGATCATAAGCCGTGATCCGCTTCACCAACGCAATCTGACACCTGCCGATCTGAAAAACAATCGGTTTATGGTCCTCTACTTCTCCTTCTATAAACAATCGAACGGGGCTGAATGGGATGCTGAGGTGCAACCAACCATGCGTGACATGGTACGTGCCGTAATCAATTCTGATAGTTTTAAATCATTCATGCATGGCACCCAACACTGACCGCCGTACCGTTATTTTCTATAGCACCTTGTTGCTCATGGCTACAATACTAATTATGTGGGTCAGCCGACCAACCATAGGCTCGTTACCAGAAACGCATTCGCTCCCCAACGACCGGCTTGACCCCAATCGTCAGGTGCTCAGTATTCGGGTAGACTCATTGACAAAAACACTCGACGCCATACAACGAGCGAATCCTGGCAGCTTTAGCTGGAACGATGAGGGAGATGCGATCCAGTTTCAGGCAACCGATGAAAAGCAATTCGATCAACTCCTTCTGGAAGGGCATACCCTGACCGAGTTCGCCAGCTTAAAGCAGCCTGTCATAAAGGTCAATCTGGAGAAATATGGTTTTAACGCGCCTATAAATGAGCAAAACGGAGTGAGGGCCGTGAAACTCCCGGCCCACATTATCCAAAGTATTCACCTCCACCGCTGATGTCCTGAAAACTCCTCTTTGTTTGACTATTTTCTCAATTTACACTAATCATGAAACCGTTTCTAGCCACTTTCTTAATCGTTCTCTTGCTTCAGCAAGCTGTGGCCCAGCCCAAAATGGGGATAGGACCCATCTTCAAAAACAACCAGGAAGGCAAACGAAGAGCCTTGGTGCTGGCCAACCAGAACTACCAACACCAAGCACCTCTGAAAAACACCCTCCGCGATGCCGACAGCATGGCCGTTGCCCTGCGCTACCTGGGCTTTGAGGTGATGCTGGTTAAGGACAAAACCCTGGCTCAGACTAAAGATGCCATCGACCAGTTCACCGATTCACTCAAGCCTGGTGATGTCGCCTTCGTCTACTTTTCCGGGCATGGCCTGGGCTACCTGCGTGACAACTATCTGTTACCCATTGAGTTTGCCATGGAGACAGTGGGAGGAATCAAGAACCGAGCCATCAGCACAACCGAGCTGCGGGATGGGATTACCCGTCGGGGGGTTCGGAATCTGTTTCTGGTAGTAGACGCATGTCGCAACGAGTTGGCTGCCAAAGGCGATGGGGCCTTCAAATTGGTAGCTCCTGAAGACAACCCACCCGGCACGCTGATGGCTTTTGCTACGGATTATGGCCAAACAGCTACGTATAAGAGTAAAGACAACCGAAATAGTCTCTACACGGAGTCGTTGTTGATCTATCTGCGTCAGCCGTTGGAGGTTCAGGAGATCTTTCGGAAAGCCAACCAGCGGACCAATAGTGAGAGTCAGCGGCTAGGCCAGCCGACGCAGTATCCCCACTACATTCCTATGATCTATGATGACTATTTCTTTATAAAGCCAATAGTACCAGTTTCCTCAGCTTCTGCCCCTGCTGGTTCGGACATGGTTTTTATTAAAGGAGGAACGTATAAAACGGACGGTGGTACAACTATTACTGTTAGCTCATTTTTGATGGGCAAATATGAAGTGACTATTGGCGAATTTGAGCAATTTATACATGACACACATTATCAAACCGACGGATATACGAGTGAAAATAATTTTTTCTGGAATGGAAAAAAATGGGTAAGGGCCAATTCTAAAACTGTGAATTGGCGATTTGACGAACAAGGGCAACCTCGGCCACCTTCGGCTTATCGCTATCCTGTGATTTATGTAAGCCATAATGATGCTGAGGCTTACTGTGGTTGGCTTAGCAAGAAGACGGGTAAGAAGTATCGGTTGCCTACTGAAGCTGAATGGGAATATGCCGCTGGAGGAGGGAGTACTCACAGCAAATATAGCTGGGGAGATGAACTTCCATCTGGCAAGCTGGTTGGAAACATAGCCGATGAGACTGCACAAAAAACGTTTTTAGACTGGGATGTACTTCAAGGTTATACAGATGGTTTCGCCTTTGCTGCTCCAGTAGGTAGTTTCGCTCCTAATCCATTAGGTTTATACGACATGACTGGTAACGTATTGGAGTGGTGTAGCAAACAAGTGCAGACAAATGGCAGCATCACTAGCTCTAATGGCGATGACAACGATATGAAACCGGCGTTTAAAGGGGGGGCTTGGAACTCTGAGATAGAGGAGTGTTCGGTATCGTTTAGCGAAAGACGCGCGCCATCATTTCAAAGTCATTATGTGGGCTTTCGAGTTGTTGCCCAGGTGGATTGAAGTTAATTTAGAATGCCTTGTCGATTCTCTACGGAGAGAATTAGAATCGAATGAGGAGTGAGAGAATGCCCAGGCGATGTTACAATGGTCATTTTTCACAATCTTCTTTTCACTGCATACAAAATAGATTTTTCAGCACAACTGATTAGAAATCCTCCACTCCATTCGATTAATTAGCATGGCAACGTATACCTATCAATCTCACAGGCAACAAACCACGCCCGGTACGGCATTTACAGAAGGAAACAATGGCCACTATTGGCTGGCAGGCGCATCGGGTAAACAAATTGAGGTGTTACTCAAACGGCTGAGTGATGTGTTGAGTAAGCCTACAGCGCCTACTGCTGAACAAATAGACCAAACACTGAACGACTATTGGGAGTGGTTTCGGGATGCCTACCAACAGTCGAAAGGAGACGAATGCCCTTACTCTGATGATCAGATTACCGAAAGTGTTGGCCTGGCCTGGCTTACTACACAGGGAAAAGCTACGCTGTTTAGCTCAGGCAATTTTCGGTTCTGTATTATAACCAATGACCAGCTCCTACCACAGGGGCAGGGATACCAGCAAGTTCAATTGTCAACGAACTCCCTACTAATCGCCGATCCCAGCCGGGTCGACATTGCACTCCAAGTTGTTGAAGAGTATCGTAAGAGCGAAAATCAGTGGGAATCCATCACCCAAAAGACATATACTTATCCTGTCGCCGTTGTGCAGGCTGTAGCGGTAACGCAAACACCCCCAGATAATGGCGATAAGTCAACTGAAAAAATACCAATAACTGCTCTACTAGGCGTTCTGACTATTGTGGCAGGATTGCTTGTAGGGTGGTATTATTTCATTGGGCCGATGGTACAACAACAACCAACGTCTGATACTACAACTGCAATCAGTTCAACAACTACCTCAACACCCGTTGTCGTTGATTCATCAAAAATAGATAATCCTGTTCAAGCCCAAAGCCTTCCCAAGCCTGTCGAAAATAAGATTCAGCAAAAAGACAAAAGCACGAGTTCAGAAACCCGCCCTGAGTCCAACAAGCCAGCAACCGAACCGACCCACGTAAAACCAACCCCGGCTCAAACTCAACCAACAGCTCTCAGGCCAGCGAAACAGCAAGGCCAGCCGGACCCAGCTGGCGACTACCTTGAGGCTGGCCACAAGGCCTTTGCGAAAGCGGAAAAGCTACGGGCAGCCGGAAATCCCGATCAGGCTATTCAACAATATGAAGTGGCTTTAGCCAGTTTCAATCGCTTCAGTGCTCTTAGGCCGGAGGGAAAAGCGGCTGTCGCCAAACTAATAGCTACCTGCAATGCCAGCTTAACTACTTTGAAAAGTACACCCTCTTTTTGACTACCCTTTGCGTAGTTCCATGAATACCGCAAGCGAGATTTACCTACCAGCAGGGGTTTATCCCGCCAGGAATATAAATCAGCCCAATACCCATCACCAGAGGTATGAAGCCCAAAACGCATCAAGTAGTGCAAGTGATTACTAATACGGAAAATTTTATTGATTTATTTCAGTACCTACTGATTGGATTTCTGTCGAGCAAGCGATTAAGAGGTAAACCGTATCGCTAACACCCAACAAATTCAATTATGTCAACTGCACCTCTCACGAATCGTCGCAGCTTTTTACGCCAGTTAGGCCTGGGAGCGCTCAGCGTAGGACTAATCAGCGGCCTTGACCAATGTAAAGGAGACACCGATTCCGTTCAACCGTTCAACCCATACACGTTCATGACCAACCCCAAGGATTCGCTTATCCTGAAAGTTGACACGCAGGCGGGCGAACTCATCGAGTACTTCGGAACTCGAGACCTGGAAGGTATTCCGAAGACAGTTGATGTAATCACCTACCGAAGTCAGGCTCAAAATGAACTAGCAACTTACTGTTATCTCAATGCGCAGTCAAACGTATCCAAAATCATTAGCGAAGATGGGGCGCAGTTTGCGTTTAAATGGTCTAGTGCCAGTAAAGCTTTGGTCACGTTTGTATCAGCAGATAAAGACCAGCAGTTGAGCACTGAAATCGACTTTGCTAAAGTGAGTACCACTGGCTCAGGACGGCTGGCAGCTACAGGTACGGTTACCAAGCCTCAAACTGAAGCCCGCAGTGGCAAATCAATCGAATTGATGGTATCGGAAAAACCGCTAGCAGAAACCTCCTTTCCATCGGCAGCGCGACTGGCTGGTCAATCGTCGATCATGGTTGATGTAAAAAAGTGTGGGTTCCCGGCCGATGCGGAGGTTTGGATTCGCATGTACAAAACTGACAAGCTCAATCAACTGGTTAAAGTAGGGCGCTTTCCGACAGTGCGCACCACAAAAGGGATATATAGTTGTTTTATTTTATCTGACGACGCAGCCTCAAAAATTGAGATTAACCATCAGAAACTGTGCAAATGGGCAATTCAGGCGGGTATCTGTAGTGCCAGCATTGAATTACTTAGTAAAGGACTTTGCACTGCTTTAGCTGCGGCTGGAACGGTAGAAAGTGGGGGGCTAGCTGCCCCGGCCTTTACGGCAGCAGTGGCGGCTTGTAGTAAAGGAGTAAATTTTGTTTTAAAAAAGGTTGCTGCCGCAGGGTGCCAAAAGGTGATTGATGGGACAATACAGCCCGTAACGGATTTTTGTAACGCAAATTTTGCCGACGTTAATGAACGCTTATGGACGGGCAACCTTCAGTTTATTGCGGAAGCAGTTGGGGTCGGCCCCAAACCAATTTATAGTAAGTTGGTCGACATCGATGGGCAACAAGCGTACCCTAATCTAAGTATCGACTTAGGCGGATCACCATCGGTAAACTATCTGATTCTTGAACCGTCGAAACCTCTTGCCAAATACACGTACGTTGCTCAGGCAAGCTTGAGCTGCCTACCTTATGGAACGGTAGTGACCCTGTCGATAACAGGAACGGATGGCTATCAGGACAGTACATCCACAACCGTAACATCGCTGCTAAGCGACGGGACTTTTGGGGTAAAGCTAATCGTTCCGGGTGCTCAGGAAGCTGGGATAAATGATGTAGTAACCTTAGTAGCTAATCTGCCCAATGGAAAGCAACTTCGGCAAACGGCCTCTTTGGTATTTGTATAGGTAGACAGGTATAGAGCCGATTTCATCAGCTCTACTTTAAGCAACAAGGCGCAAATACAACGCTTAATAAAATGGCCTGCAATAATTGTGGATAGTTATTGCAGGCCATTTCTAAATTCTTATCTTAAAGCTCTTTATGACCATAGGAAAACTCTACCATGTTACGGTAAATTTTTCTTGAGTGACCTGATTAGATTTTCGATCTATCCACGATCTATTAAAAAAGCCAACAACCGTGAAAGTCACAGTAACTGTATCCTTCATATGGGTAGCTATCTTCTCCTATGTAGCCACCTACGCTCAGTCAGGTAGTAAACTCGGTGTAACGACAATCGTTAAAAACACTGGAAAGCGATTAGCGCTTGTAATTGGTAATAAGGACTATCGGAATGGAATCAGCCCACTGACCAATACAGAACGTGATGTTGACAGTGTTACGGCAGTACTGAAAAAATTAGGGTTTGAGGTTTTTCCATACAAAAACCTCGATTTTACCCATACTCAGGAAGCTATAAAGCAGTTTGCAGACAAACTGGCCAACGGTAAAGTAGAAGTAGCGTTAGTCTATTTCTCTGGCCATGGTTTAGGAGTTGGCGATATAAATTACCTTTTACCAATTGATACACAGATAAGTTGTGTTGATCAACTCAAATCATATGAGTCTGTCTCTCTCAATAGAGTAGTGGATACTGTGCTGTCTAAAGGCATTAAGAATAATTTCTTTTTTTTAGATGCCTGCCGAAATATAGGATCACTAAGGCGCTGTGATGGCACACTCGTTGGGAACGATTTTCGAGGCTTGGCAAAGCCAATGGAAAAGTACCGAAATAGTATGATCGCCTTTGCCACTCGGGAAGGTGATGTAGCAGATGACAACACATACGACAAAATAAACAGTCTGTTCACCTCAGAATTGATCAAGTATCTGCCTACGCCTAATGTTGGAATACGTTCCATACTCGATCTTACCAAAAAAGGGGTGTTACTACGAAGTAACGACAGACAGGATCCCAAGCGTTGGGATGATCTGATTGACGATTATGTATTTATAAGAACAACTGCACTCCCATCTCCTGCGTCCCTTAAAAGCATTACCGTAGTTGCTTATAAACCTAATAATAGTACGGTTCTAGATGTAGGTTTAGCCAAGAAGGCCGCAGCGGAACTGAAACAAAAACTACCAGACTACGACATTCAGTTACAAACAAATAGCAAAGGACTGCTGAATGAGGACATAATATGCACCGTAACGTGTATTACGAGTACCAGTAACAACTCTATCGAGGTGAATAACTCGTCTTTTGACCTTATCAAGGCAGATACACAGCTGCTACTAAAGTTTACAAGAGGTAAGGATATACTCGACGAAATAGAACTTTCAGAAGGTGGTACAGATCATCAAAAAAATATTGCTATAGAGAACTCTATTGAACGAGCCTTAAATAAACTGAAAGATATCCCCATCAATTTCCCCAATCAGCGCACTCAATTACCCGCCAGTAATCCGTCAAAACGATGAAACCTTTACAAACTTTATTTCTCCTTCTGTTCTTATTCTGCTCTGGTTACAGCCAGGCCCAGGATAGCGACATTGATACCAAAATGCAGAAAATGGCTACACAATTGGCCGAACGTATACGGGCAACCGGTAAGAATCGTGTAGGGGTGGCGGACTTCAATGACTTACAGGGAAATGTGCCAGAATTAGGTAAATATCTGGCTGAAAACTTCCAGGGCGAGTTAGTCAACAATAAGTTGCGGGTCATCAATCGACAACGCCTATCCGATCTTCTTAACGAAAATAAGCTGACGGCGCAAAAACTGCTCGACCCAGCTAATGCGCTTATAATTGGCAAGGCTGCGGGTATGGAAGTAATTGTAACAGGTACTATTGCCCCAATTGATGAGCATACAGTAGCGATCAATGTTCTGGCTCTGGATATTCAGGGAGCAGAAGCGATTGCCAGCGCCAAGACTAAGCTAAACCGAACAGTTGCGATTAATGATCTAATGCGTTCAACGGTCAAGCAAGGTGGAGGCTCTGGATCTTTACAGGAAGTATCTACGATGCCGACGGTTACCTCTCAAGATAAAAATATCGGCTATGTTCTAATGGGCGATAAAACGCTAGACCTCTCCAAAGAAACTTGCTTGTCTGGCCATAATTATGGGCAAGTATGTTTAGAGAATATTTTAAAACAACCTCTCGTACTTTATCAGGCCAATGGACGACATACCTATTACCCAAACATACTAATTGGTACAAATGCCCGTAACTGTGCACCCCTCTTTCTTACCAACACAAACAATAAGGTTGAAAATACTAATTATGATCTCTTTTTTCATACCACTGAGGAAGACGAAGCAAGCCGCCGATATGGTAAAATATCCATTGTTATCGAAGGGTGTAAAGTCATAACACGAGTCATCAATACAGACCGGCTTTTTTTGAGCAAAACCAAACCCAAATAGCTTATGAAACGAGTCGAATTTTTTCTAGTACTGTCGTATATATTGATCTCAATAAACAGCCAGGCACAAGCCGATTTCAAGCCCCAACTCAAAAAATTGGCTGATGATCTCACCCAGCAACTTAGACAGAGGGGCAACATGCGCTTGGCAGTAGCCAACTTTACTGATCAGCAAGATAATGTTACTGAGCTCGGCAGATATCTCGCTCAGCAATTCAGTGTATACCTCATTCGAAATGGACTAGACGTATTGGATCGAAGTAAAATGAGCTATTTGATGGAAGAAAATAAGATGAGTGCAAAAGGGCTCCTTGATCCAAAGAACCAGGCCGCTTTGGGACAATTAGCCAGTATCCAGCTCATTGTGTTTGGTACTACAACACCCAGTGACAAGTCTATTGAGCTCGTGATAACAGCAACAGACATTGGTCGTGGTAGCGGGATAGCCGCTACAGATGGCTCTATCCCAAGAACCAGCTCGCTTAATGATCTCATGCGTTCTACAGTAAAACCTGGTGGAGGAAATGGCTCTTTACAGGAAGTATCTACGATGCAAACGGTTACCCCTCAAGATAAAAATATCGGCTATGTTTTAATGGGTGATAAAACGATGCCTCTGCCTAAGGAGTCGTGCCTCACTAATATGGGCAATTTTGGAAAGGTGTGCTTTGAAAACATATTACCTCAACCTATAGTGCTATACAGGCTGGTCGATAAATCCAGTAGCAATTCCTATACGCCTAATATATTGATTGGAAAAAATGCAAGGAACTGCACAGCATTGTTATATACAGGGGCATATGATAAAATTCGTGATGGCAATTATGAATTCTATTTCCATACAACGGAGGATGACGAGGATAAACGTCGGTATGGCCAAATGCCTGTTGTTGTAGAGGGGTGCAAAGCTGTTATCCGAGTTATTAATTCCGATCGTCTTTTTCTGAGCAAAACTAAGCCAAACTGAGATCATGAAGAATGCCGTAATACTGATTTTAACATTGTGTTTCCCATTTCTTACAAATGGACAAATGCAACCTGATTTCAAGCCCCAACTCAAAAAGTTGGCTGATGATCTCAGCCAGCAACTCAGACAAAGGGGCAATATGCGCCTAGCAGTAGCGCCTTTCACAGATCAACAAAACAATGTAAGCGAACTTGGAAAATTCCTTGCTCAACAGTTCAGTGTTTATCTTATCCGTAACGGGCTGGATGTTCTTGATAGAAGCCGGGTGGATGTTTTGATGAATGAAAATAAGATGAGTGCCAACGGACTCCTTGATCCAAAGAACCAGGCCGCTTTGGGACAATTAGCCGGAATCCAGCTGATCGTTGTAGGTTCAACTACACCAACCGGTAAGTCGATTGAACTGGTCATAACAGCGATTGATGTTGTTCGA
This sequence comes from Spirosoma litoris, assembly GCF_054776755.1. Lineage (NCBI taxonomy): Bacteria > Pseudomonadati > Bacteroidota > Cytophagia > Cytophagales > Cytophagaceae > Spirosoma > Spirosoma litoris. Next base: position 29,016 of record NZ_BAAHBI010000045.1, read on the forward strand.
GGTAGTGGCATCGCAGGTACTGATGGCTCTATCTCTCGCGACAATGCTCTTAATGATCTTTTGCGCTCAACTGTGAAGCCAGGTGGGGGTAGTAGCTCATCACAGGAGACGTCAAGTATTAATACAGGAAATTCTACCGGCCAAGATTTAAATTATACGATAATGGGAGATAAAAAAATGGATCTGCCCAAAACTACCTGTTTGGACGGGATTGGAAACAACAAAGGACAGGTCTGTTTCGAGAATATTACAAAACAAGCCTTGATATTGTATCAGGTGAAAGATTCAAGTATTCCATACCGCCCAAATGTTCTAATTGGTACAAATGGCCGTAATTGTTCGCCACTACTTGACACAAGTGGTTATGACAAAATTGGCAACAAAACATACGAATTCTATTTCCATATGGCTGAAGAAGAGGAAGAAAATCGCCAGTACGGAAAAATGCCACTGGTGGTTGAAGGTTGTAAAGTTATTGTTCGAGTTATCAACAATGAACGTCTATTCCTAAGTAAAACTAAACCTAATTAATATTCATAGCCAAGCTGTACGGTCACAACTGCAGTTGCTAGCAAATGACCTTTCCAAACAGATCGAGACAAACGGTAGAAATCGCGTTGTTATTTCCTCATTTCTTAACTTAAAAAAATCAGAAAACAGAAATGGAGCGTTACATGGCGAACAAATTTGGTATAAGTGTAATGAAGGCCAATACATCCTTACAGCTTGCCGACCGAAGCCAACTAGTCTAAGTACTTCGCGATAATAAGCTGGTGATTAAACGAATTCCTGATCCGAAAACTATACAACCCTGGGACTACTAACAGGTGCAGAAGGAATAATTACAGGCAATTACACTGCTCTGGGTAATTCATTGGAAATAGTCATAAAAGCCAGTGGATTAACATTGGCTGTTGTAGAAAGTACAGTACCGATTGCATCTGAAATAAAAAACATTAGCTCAATCAAAGCCGGACGACAGTAAGTCAACAATGTTTTACAAAGGACAGAATGAAGTTGGTGCTCCCCTATTTGTATCAATCAGAGAAGCATTTAGAGTATTTTATTGAAATAATGCCTCAACCAAGAACTCCACAAATCAATGAAAGTTTTGCTGTTTTTTCTATTGCTTGTCTTACCATGTTTAGCCAATGCTCAAGACGATAGGGTTAAAGCACTCGCAAACGAGATTGCTGATCAAGTCGTAAAAAGTGGCAATAAAAATGTGGCAGTTGCTACATTTAAATATAAAGACTGTACAACCGAATACGGCAAATCACTTGCCGAAGATTTGACGGGATATCTCTCTGTGTCTGGGCGCAGCATTAATGTAGTGAATCAGGAACTACTTAAAGAGCTTCTGGAACAAAATAAACTGACGGTTCAGGGCGTACTAGTAGCCAAAAACGATGCTGCTAAGCTCGGCCAAGTTTCGGGCATCAATGCACTAGTCTACGGAACCATAACTACCCATGGCGAGGAAGTACGACTTTCAGTCAGCATCATCAAATTGCCAACTCTTGAGGTATTTGGCTTTGCAAAAAGTGGGTTCACCCTCACAGGTAGTATCAAAAGTATGCTGACCTGTTTGCAATCAACGAATCCTTCTATTGGCGTTACCAAAGACCCGGAAAAGTCCGCTACTAATACGTGCTCAGGGCGTAATACACCTGGCGCATTGATCTCTATAAGCGAGTGTATCCTCAACAGTCGCCAATTGGTATGCAATCTGACGGTTTCAAATGACCGCAACGATAAAGCAGATGCCGCTTTTGGTTACAACAGCCGGGAAACATACATTATTACCGATACAGGTCGTCAATACAGTGCTTCAAGTATCAATATTGGCAATTCTGGCAATTCAGCTATGTATGGTAACGTGTCAGGCTATACGGCTATCTACGGCGTGAAAGTAATCGGGAAGATTACCTTCGATGTGGAGGACAGTTCAATAAAATCTCTGCAAATCTTTGAAATGAAAGATCAGGGGTTGCGCTGTGCTAATGTAGCCATAACAGGTACTAGCCAACGCTAATTTTTTTGATTCCCTGATTAGAAATACCTCACCTGTTCGATAAAAGCATTGTAAAGAGCAATGCCCCAACTTACGTTCCATTTTTTCTGCCAAAGCTATGAAATCAATCTATTCCTTAGTTTATACTACTTTCTTATTAGGGATATCACTAAACATTATTGCCCAACGCCGGCCTGAGTGGGTCGACAATCTACCCCAATACCCAGGTACTTGTTTCAAATTTGTTCTGGGGCATGGTAGCTATGAAGATAAAGGGTTAGCTCAGCGCAAAGCCGAAGCTGATGCAATCAATCAACTAGCGGACTATGTTGGCAATCATGCTCCAACAGAGATATCAGAGGATATAAAGATCATCAATGGTAAGCAAGGAATATCAATAGAAAAGAAGGTCAGCGAAATCATTCAGACAACGGGGGGCAAATATCTAACTGGTTTTACACGACAGGAAGCGCCTTATTTTGAGAAAAGAAAAGGTATATATGAATGCTGGATTTTGTATGTCCAGGAATCCTGTAACGAACATTTACCTGACAATGCTTATCCACGCAGAAAAGCGGGTCTACGGGCAGTGGTGCCAAGTTGGGCGCAGTTTTATAAACAGCAACCCTTAAAAGGCAGCCTGATTCTAGGCGGTGTTGCACTCATCGCAGCAGGGTATGGGGCATCGCTTTCTAACGAGAATTATTACCAGAAACAGGCAAACCTATATAATACAAATGCAACTCAGTTCAGCAACTTTATTCAACAAAGAGACGACTGGCACAATACCAAAACTGGAGTGCTGATTGTAGGTGGAGGCTTGCTGTTTGCCTATAACGTGATTGATGCCATTGTAAAAAAAGGGCCCAGAGACTATTCTGGAACGCCAGTTGTCAACAAAAAAATATCTTGGAGTTATTGGAATGTCAGACCCTATGGTGCAATAAGTCACGCTGGCTTCTCTGTCTCATACTCATTGAGTCCTAATCGCTAGTTACAGTTTCTTTGCCAAACCTCTTTTGCAGAAACTATGAAAACGATACTCGTATTCCTCAAATACGCTAGTCCAATGGCTGTAGTGCTACTATTGGATGGTTGTAAAGGGTGTGGAGAGAATCCTCCATCTCCTAAAACAGGCTTCAATATCACCGTAACGGATAAACGTACGAATAAGCCAGTTGCTGATGCTAGTTTAGATTGGGAATATCGGGACGCAATTCTACCATCAGAGAATGGGACAGGGAAGACCGATACAAATGGCTTCTTTGAAACAAAATCAGAGAACCGCAAACCAGGAAACTACCGGATTACAGTGACTGCCAAAGGCTATACTATTACTCCTAAAGAGTTCACTGTACAGGCCGACAATGTAGCTTCGGTAGTAATCCAGCTTGAGCCTGAATCACCCCTGGAAATTACGCCACCGAATTTGACATTTAACGGTAACGAAACAGTTAAATCATTCTATCTCAAAAACAAAAGCGATCAATATGACCTAGTAATTAACCTTGAACCAGCCCAAAAAGATGATTGGGTAAAATTTGATCCGACTTCGCTAAAGATTCCTGCAGGGAGCCAGAAGGAAGTAACCGTCACCGTGAACCGAACAGGACGAGGATTTGGGAGCTACAATAGCACAGCTATCGTAAACTATTCACAGAGCAACCTTAGCTATAATACTAATCTGAATGTGTACATGATCATCGCCAACCCGCAGGCACCAACCGTAACCACCAATGAGCCAACGGGTGTTACTCAAAACTCGGCTGATGTACTGGGTACACTTACCAATATAGGAGGCAGTCCGGTAACCGAACGGGGTATCTGCTGGTCGGAAGCCACCGATCCTAAGCCCGACAACTCCTCAAAGGCATCGGTTGGGGCCGGTGGCTTGGGCACCTTTACGGCTACGGCTCGCTCGCTTAAGGCAGGCACTCACTATTTTGTAAGGAGCTATGCCATCAATGCCAATGGGACAGGGTTAGGGGAGGTTAAGGAATTCACCACCCTGGTCAATACCACCTCACCAGTAGTAACGATCGACCCTGTGTCAGAAAACACCATAACGCTGAACTCGGCCAGTGTCACGGCTATGATTACCAACAATGGTGGCTCTACAGTGATCAGACAGGGTTTTTGCATCAATACCACCGGCAATCCAACCCTGGCCGATAAAGTTTTTGAAGCAAATGTGGATGGGAGTGGCAAGTTTGGGGCAAATCTAACTGATTTATCGCAGGGATTGGTTTATTATGTTCGTGCGTTTGCCATCAATAGTCTGGGCGACACCAAACCTGGCTATAGTCCGGTAATTCCTTTCAAAACGCAGGTACCTATCACACCGGTGAAACTGACCACCGGGACTGCCACCAACATTACTGAAACAACAGCCCGCGTGCAGGGCAACATTACTGAATTAGGGTCAAGTCCTATTACACAACATGGTTTTTGCTGGTCCCGGCAAAGCGCAATGCCTGACATCAACAATGCCGAGAAAAATCAATTAGGAACTAAAGCCGATCCAGGGGCTGTTTCTGCAAACCTATCGAATTTGAAAAAAGGGGCATTGTACTACTTGCGCATATACACCACATCGAACGATGGGAAAACAGTCTATGGCAATGTTCAAACGTTTGTAACAAAAGAGCAGGGATTAGTGGTCTTTTATCCGTTTAACGGAGATGCCAGTGATGCCAGCTACAATGGAAACAATGCTCTTGCTACAGCTAAGCTCACCGAAGATAAAAATGGAAACTCACAAAGTGCTTATGATTTGAGTGCAGGTAAGATTCAAGTACAGAATGCAACAGTTGGCCGATTCACGAGCGACTTTACCTATAGCTTTTGGGTAAAAATCAATGCTTCGGCCTTCACAGGATCGCAAAAAGTTTTGTTATCCAAAGGTTATAAAGATGATTGTTTCGGGTTTGAAAGTGCGACTTGGGGCGGATTTATGATTTTCACAGATCCAACTAACAATTCACTAAGCCTTTTTGTGGCCGGTACCGATAAAATGAAAACTAAGGTAAAATTAGCGGATGGAACCAGTTTTTCTGATTCATGGCACCATGTAGTAATTACGAAAACAGGCACTTCTGTGAATTGCTATTTAAATAGTTTGATAGCTAACACGAACTCTGTTACTACCTCAACAATTGGGGGATATCTTACCAATAATAGTACTATTTATGAAGGGCAATTGACTTTAAGTGGCTTTTCTTACGAAGCCACTAAGTGCCAATACACGCCCGTTAGGTTCGTTGGAAGCATTGATAACTTCCGGTTCTATAGCTACGGCCTTTCGGATGATGATGTGAAAGATTTGTACGACCGTGAAAAATAAACTCACCCTACACTATATGAAAACGGTACTTGAATTCCTGAAATATGCCAGTGTGATAGCATTGGTACTACTATTAGATGGTTGTAGTGGTGGAGATAAAACTCCCGCGCCCCAAACGGGCTTCAACATTACCGTTACAGATAAACTTACCAACCAGAAAATTCCCAATGCCAGCTTATCTTGGGAGTATCGGGATGCAATTCTACAGTCAGAAAATGGGACAGGAGCCACTAATTCCAATGGTTTCTTTGAAGAAAAGTCCGAAACTAGAAAACCGGGGCACTACCGAATCACCGTTACAGTTGTAGGCTACAAAATAACCAGTCAGGATTTTACGGTGTCGGCCGGTAATATCTCTTCGCTGCCCGTAAAATTAGAACTCGAGTCTCCTCTGGAAATCACTCCATCTAATGTTACCTTCAATAACAATGAGAGTGCAAAATCGGTCTATTTCAAAAACAAAAGCACTCAATATGATCTAGTTCTCAGCATCGAGCCAGCTCAGAAAGACGATTGGGTAAAGTTTAGCCAGACATCCCTGACTATTCCGCCTGGAAGCCAGAAGGAAGTAACTGTAACGGTTAATCGAACAGGACGGGGCTTTGACAGCTACAATAGTACAGCGATCGTCAACTTTAAACAGAATGGTATTCCCTTTACGGATAACCTGAATGTATACATGATCATCGCCAACCCGCAGGCACCAACGGTGACTACCAATCAGCCGACAGGCATTACCCAAAACTCAGCTGATGTGTTGGGTACACTGACCAGCGTAGGAGGTAGTCCGGTAACCGACAGAGGGATTTACTACTCGGAAGCCACTGATCCTAAACCTGACAACGCATCGAAAGCATCGGTAGGAGGAGGTAACCTGGGCGCCTTTACGGCTACGGCTCGCTCACTCAAGGCGGGCACTCACTATTACGTGCGGGCCTATGCAACCAATGCCAACGGGACGGGTTTAGGCGAAGTTAAGGAATTTACTACTTCGGTCGATCCTACACCACCAGCCCTGGCAATTGACCCTATTCCTGATAACAATATAACCCTGAACACAGCTAGTGTAACCGCCATGATTACCAGCAATGGAGGGTCAACCGTGAGTCGTCAGGGTTTTTGCATCAGTACTACAAGTAATCCGACTCTGGCCGATAAAGTTTTTGAAGCCAATGCCGATGGGAGCGGTAAGTTTGGAGTCAACTTAACGGGTTTATCTCAGGGAGTGGTTTATTATGTTCGTGCGTTTGCTATTAATAGTCTAGGCGACACAAAGCCAGGCTATAGTAGTACGATAACGTTCAAGACACAAGTTCCGGTCACTGCCGCAGAAGTTAGTACGTTAGCGGCTACGAATGTGGCCGAAAACTCGGCCTCGCTGCAGGGAAACTTGACTGTATTAGGCTCCTCGCCAGTTGTGCAACATGGATTTTGCTGGTCAACTACCAACGCAGAACCGACTATTGCAGACAAAAGCAAAACAGTAGAGAAAGGCTCTCTGGCTAGCACCGGGCGTTTTGATCACCCATTAACAGGTTTAAACAAAGGCACTAATTATTATCTACGCGCTTACGTAACAACACAAGATGGCAAAACATATTATGGTTCCACGAAAGAGATTGTTACTACGGAATCAGGCTTGCAGCTTTACTATCCTTTCAATGGAAATTCTATAGATATGAGTGGCAATGGGAATAATGCCAATGCCGAAGCCAAACTAACAACTGACCGAGATGGTAATCAGGGACGTGCATACGATTTAAGCGCAGGTCCTATCATTGTTCAGAACAAAAATTATCTCGGTGGTTATACTGGTGATATGAGCATTGCATTCTGGGCAAAAATGAACCCCTCCAATTTCAGTGGAGATCCTAAATACTTACTCAGTAAATTTATCGGGTGCGGTATTGGAGATGGATACTACCTTTTTACTGATCCGGCAACCAATACGCTCAGTTTTTATGTCGGTTATTATGAGAAGCAAAATACGTTCCCGCTTATAAAACAAGCGGAATTAACCGATAAATGGCATCATATTGTTTTTACCAAAAGTGGCAAAACGCTTAATTTTTATCTTGATGGAGACCGATACATCTCTGTAAAATCAGATTTTGATCAGACAAGAGCAAGCAGTTGGCCCTACGATTATTCGCTGGATGGCACTACACTAAACGTAGGGAATCTCAGGACTTGCAACAAGAACACCAACTTTAATGCTTTGTTCGACGAATTCAGGGTTTACAATTTTCAAATGACCGACGGGCAGGTGTCTGAATTGTGGAAGCGTTGAAAAAGAAAACATGATCTTTGGGCTGGCATATTCCAACGGCTTTATTATTTGTTGAGAATACTACTGTTGACTTAATGAACTCCACACACTCATAAAATCCAGGCAATGAAGCCATTTGCTAGTATATTACTGTTACTTTCTGGTCTACTCAGCTGTTCATCTCCCGAAACGGCAGTTCCTGTTTCGGGAGGCAGTACGGAGTTCGTAGAACGCTCGCGGGCAGATATCAACACACCGACCCCTCCCGGCCACTTGTGCATTTATTACGGCTATCCGTCGCTTGTCAACAATGGAAAGGGGGATACAACGGCTGCTATCAAAGTGTTTGCCCAATTTAATCTGATTGTCCTGGGAGATGGACTCTGGCAAACCAGCCATCCCGACTATGCCAATACGAAGTCCATTATAGCTGGATTGGTCGTAAAAAAGCGATTTGTTTTTGGCTATATAGATCTGGGCGTATCGACCAACAATTATTCCGAAGCCCAGCTACGCCAGCAAATAGATGGCTGGAAAACACTAAAAGCATCGGGTATTTTTTTTGATGGAGCCGGTTACGACTTCAAAGTAACCCGCGATCGACAGAACACTGTTATTCAGTATTGTCGACAGGTAGGAATGCGCGTGTTCATGAATGCCTGGAATCCAGATGATGTACTGGCCGACCCCAATTGCTTACTCAATGAGAATGACTATTATTTGGCCGAATCGTATTTAGTGGAGCATAATGCCTATTCTGCATTAGATGCCTGGAAGAAAAAAGCGGATGCCTGTTATGCCTATATGGTAAATAAAGGCATAAAAATAGCCAGTGTAGCAACAGGAGGAGAAACAATAGCGGCTAATTTCAATGCTACTGACAAGTTTTCATTAGCTTGGTGTGGTACATCGATGTACAACTTTCATTACTTTCAAGCCACTAACTCACTATACAGCGCGAATAACAATGTTGTCTATCTTTTCGATAATCTGAAAAACAATTTGGGCACATCTTTTCGGCAAAACAGCGTTCAGAAAGAGGGTGATACACACTATTTTAGAAGTACTGATTCACAAACATTGCATATCTACGGCAATGGCAGCACCCAAGGCAATGGCGCTGTCACCACACCTTAACTACCAAAGCATACTCATCCATGACATTTTATACAGTCAAATTCCTGGTAAGGCTTATAGTATTCATTATGATCATTGGCTTACAGGCATGTAAGAAAGAGGAGCCAGAATCCCGACAAACCATTCAAGGTAAAGTAACTGACAATATTGGAGGGCAACCTTTACAAGGGGTCAAAATAACACTGGAGAAGTCCACACCCGTTTATAGTGATGCAAAAGGCGACTTCACGATACCTAATGTTCTGTTAAGTGAAGGAACGTCAACAACGGCTGTAAAAGATGGTTATGAAACGTATGTTGGCCCAATTACTATTTCGGCTAACCCCAACAGTAATACGGTTAGTATTCAAATGACGCCTAAGGGCTCTATCTATTTTGACCCGGTGCAGCCGCTGAAAATTGATGCAAATGATAAATCAAAATCATTGACGTTAAAAAATATTGGCAGTCAAGGCCCAATACAGATTACCATTAAGCCCGACCCTACCGCGCAGTGGCTTAGTGTAACCCCCAAAGGCCCGATTACCATAGAGCAAAACAAAACCGCTCAGCTCGTCATTTCGGTTGATAATAAGGGTATTACGACATTACGGGATTTTTCAGCCAAGATTCAGTTTGAGTATAGTGCCGTAAATACCAGCTACAAAAGTACCGCTGATTACGAGGTTATTATGTCAGTAACATCGCTACCAGTAGCTGCTATTCCGGCTGTATTGAACGTGGTGCCCCTCTCCGGCGGATATGGTACTGACGTAACTATTTCGGGGCAAAACTTTGAAACGGACACGTCGAAAATACAGGTGCTGTTTGAAGGAAATAAAAAAGCACTGATTAGCAGTGCCACTCCTACCGAATTAAAGGTGAAGGTTCCTGTTAGTGCTAAAACTGGTACTATTCGAATTGTCACAGGACAGGGACAAGGCACGTCCAATGCCATTTTTACTTATACTCTGACTTGTACTGTAAATACCATTGCCAGCCTTAGCACAGGACTTTACATAAACGATATTACCACAGCAGTTGATGGGACTATTTTTGTTTGTGGAGTAGAAGGTTCTCAATCGTCTAACCAGATTTTACGGTCAGGGGTGTATCGTATAAATCCGGGTAGTACTCGCGAAATCACATTACTTGAGCGGGAACCTGGTTTTGTCAATGGAGCACTCAACAGTACAGCTAAGCTCGTTAACCCTACTAAGCTAGTTGCGGTAAATAATGACCTTTACATTGCTGACCAATATGATGCCAGTCGTTACCAGGCTAATTACGCTGAAGGCTACGCCAGTATCCGGCATATGACCAGCACCGAACTATCAACAACACCTAAGCCATACTACGTAAAGCTGACGGATAAAGGCTTTATTGGCGATATTTTATATGTTCCACAGCCAGGATTAAATGGGATTGCGTTTACCGATGGCTCTTATAAAAAATATGGCTTTGATGGTGTTGTAACGGAGTTTACAAACTATCAGGGCTTAAACCTTTACCTCGATTTCGATGGAACGGATGTGTATTCACTTGATGTAGAGCCTGAGAACAATCCAACTCGATGGATACTTCGAAAGCGGTCGGCAACAAATTTATTGGATAATGGAACAATTGCTTCTGAAAACCTGGGCATTCCCAACCCCAATTCAGCTCCGGATAAAACCAATTATCCAAAAGGCATGGTGGTAGATGCTGTTAACCAATGTGCCTATATTTTTGATCGTAGATTAGCGGGGACGAGTGTAGCACATATCATTTATAGAGTGGGCTTAGATGATAAAAAGGTAGATATTATTTACAATGGCTTCCAAGCAGTGAGTCAATTTGACAATGGCAAATTATTACCTGACGCTTCAGGAGCTACATTTGCTTCTGTATCATGCCTAACATACGATAATAAGCGACAGGCTATATTAATAGTAGATGTTTGGCGTGGTAATCAGGTGCGTTCAATTGAGTGTAAATAAATAATCAAGCAGAATTTAACATGTCCAGGTTATTCGATTGTATCGATATAATCGGATGGTTTCAGTACGGGTCACTACCACTTTCGTTCAATAAACGAAGTGACTTGTCCTGGAAAAAGCTGACCAAAAACTGGTTAACTTATGGATCAATTCAGTCTATCACCCATGCAACAGCATGAACTCACCATGCACCAGATGGTGGAACAAATCTACTTGGGCAAGCTCAACTTGGACCAAGCCGCTGTCCACTTCAACGTCAATCGCAAGACAGTACGGCATTGGGTGGATAAGGTAGAGTAAGAGGCTAAAACAAAAAGACAAGCAGCCCCTGAACAAACCAATCGGCCGTCCATTCCGAAGAAAACAGCAGTCCCTTGCTCCTCATCACAGAGTGATGATCACGCCAATGAACCGCGGGCCAGGGTGCATGAACTAGAACAAGAACTGGAAGTAGCAAAATTCAAAGCCCTGTATTATTCCACTATAGTTAAGGTAGCCGAGTAGGAATTAGGCGTTGATATCGAGAAAAAGCCGCCGTGGCTCGGTCCGTTACCAAGCCATCCGATTCATGCTCATGAACTATCCTAGCCTACACATTCGACAGTTAGAAGGATGGCCGCTTCGGCCTTTAGATTTGAGCCACTGTAAAATTCCAAGAATGACTTACCTGGAAAGCACTCAAAATGAGGATAAACCAGTGCCAGTGGGGATGCCCTACTGTCTTCGGCTGAGTTCGCGACTCATGGATCGATTCAGGACCTCACTAGATTACTGAAGCACAGGACTCAACCGGGTGGCTGGAGCCATAGAAATTCGGACTAAAGACCGCACGGATTTCCATGGGTTATGCCACCTGGTTGGTGCATAGTTTTTATCATATTTCTGCTGGCGGTGAACTACCGAGCAGACACGATGGATGAGTTTGTTGCGAACCGCCTTCAGTACTAATATTTTGTTCTTGCCTTCGCCTACTTTCCGCCGATAATAATCACGTAGCTCACCCTTCATCTGGATAACCGACATGGCACCGCACCGATTTCTATGGATTAAGTAAGGGCTGGCGTATAATTTTTGTCATATTTTTCGCCCCGGCGCACAACGGCACAGACGCGATGGATAAGCTTGTTACGGGCTGCATTAATGACCAGCATTTTGGGCTTGCCTTCCTTGAGCTTGCGGATATAGTAGCCCTGAAGGTCTCCTGCTACCTGAATCGCAGACATAGTACCCAGATGAACCAAGGCTTTCAGGCGTTTACGGGCCTGAAAGCCTTGGTTCGGCCTCGGATGCTACTGCCGGAGCGGTACCGCACAGGCGGCCCTGTCAAAAGGAGCTACACCCGCATGGCAATCGGACGGCCGAAGCCGCCAATTTTTTGGGATCATTGATCGTCTGCATTTCGTTGGTGGCCAACAGTAATTCAGTAGCAATGACGGGGCCAACGCCCGGTACGGAGACCATCAAATCAAATAGCTCTTTCAGGTGAACATCCGCCTGGATCAAGTCATGAATCTGCACCTCAATCGCTTTTTGTTCTTCTTTGAGAGCGGCTAAAGACTTTTTAACATTGCTTTTTAGTGTCTTCTGGAGCGACTTACGGATGAACGTTTCCTGTTCGCTCACTGGAACAGCTAGTAGGTTATACGCCTGATTGAGTCGTTGACGAGTCGCGCTTAGAAAGGCCAATTGCTGCATCACCTCGCGAGGTGGGGTCCAAAGTCGGATCTGATCACGAAAGCGCCGGGTGGCCGTTGCCATAAGCGTACTGGGCGATTCGTTGGGCATCAACTTTATCGGTTTTACCTCGTTGCATCCCACCAGCCTGTTTAATCTGGAGAGATGACCGCTCCGGTGGACCGGCTCATCCCCTCCCCTATTTCCAAAGCAATTACGACCTGGCTGTCTCGAAAAATCGTAATATCGCACGAGCTTGGGTAACCATTCTATGCCTTAAAATTCAGCCTATTTTGTTCTATTTTTAGCGGTGTACGATGTAATAATTAACTGCATAGTTCAGGTTAATTAGCAGCTGCCTAGTATGAGAAAATAAATGGCTGATCAACAGGCCTGCTCCTTTTGCATTCGCGTAACAAAGCTTTATATTTCTGTCAGAGTCACTATATACTGTCGACCGATGTTTATTGGAGCGACTGAGACCATCTATCAGCTAAATGACCACAAACTAAACAGTTATCATCGCTACTGAATTACCGAAAATCATATTTTTTAGCAAAAGCAGAGTGTCATAACACTTCTCATTTCAGAACAGGAATGGCCTGACCACATTTGTTCATTTTTTGGCTAACGATACACCATTTGCAGGCGCTTCAAAATCATGAGTAAACTATCTGTCTCTTTGGGAGTAGGTCGTACGAAGGCTTTGAGCGTACTATCATTGGTATTGGTAACTTTTCTAGTAGTCGTACCGTCTCCCAGGCTAAAGGCCCAACCAACGTATAGCCATCGATATACTGTGGATGACGGCTTACCCAGTTCATTTGTTTATCGTGTTTTTCAAGATAGTGAAGGCCTAATTTGGGTTTGTACCGATCAGGGTGTTGTTCGTTTTGATAGCCAGCGATTTGACCGATTTACAACGCGTGAAGGACTTCCTTATAATGATACCTGGGGGATCATGGAGGATAGCCGACGACGAGTTTGGTTTATGAGCTATTCATCCGCTTTTGCTTATTATGATTTGACTAAACGAAAAGTACATTCCATCCCTAATCCTTTTTATTCGAACGAACTTACCTGGGGGATCATTGATGGCCGGGCAAAAGGAACATTTGCGATTTTGAGTGAAGGCACTCATCTGGCGCTAAAATCAGAGAATCATACGTCGACTCCTACAAAAGCTTCGCAAATCAACAAGGCCGACTTAATTCGTCAGGTACCTATTTTGGGTAAATATGCAGATGATTTTGTGGTTCAGTCCTTATACGAAAACATCGATTTTTTTGCGAGGACCTCGTCCGCCTTATTACCTGATAAATGGAAAGAGCAGAGCCGGTATGTTCGGACGGTTCTTTTATACCCCAACCAAACCGTTTTCGGGAAAGAACAGTCGATAACCCTCTACAATGGCCGCACCTCTCGCACCAAACCAATGAATGAATTGGCTAAGAGTCAGGACGAAAAACTGGTTCGTTTGAGTCGGATTGGTGAGAGTGGATTGATTTTAGTCGTGACGCAAAAAGGACATTTCGTCATCGACCAAAACCTAAATCGATTGCGTATATATGATTTTATAGAGCATCTGGCCATCAATAGTTTGCTCATTGATCGAGAGGGTAATTTGTGGATTGCCACAAAAGATCAGGGCTTATTAATGATTACCCAGAAGGCACTTGCTGTCATGAATATTGCTGAGCTTCAGGAGAAATCCGTGAGCGTCATTACAACGGACGCTTCTGGACGAATGTGGTTTGGTACGGTGAATGGTGAAATCTATTGGCAGGATAAACAGGGCGTTCATCGGTTGGCACTGAATCCGATTTATCCGGCAAAAGTTAATCGTATTACCAGTTTGGGGCAACATCATGTCTTGATTTGCTGGGATAATATCTATCATGCTATCGTTCCCATTTCGCTGGTAAAAAATCGGCCAATCGACATGCAGGAACTGGATCATACAAAAGCAAAAAGAGATACGTTCCTGGCTACCCTTTATCCCGACAAAGCGTACCTATTCCGGTGGAAGTCGCTCAAGGATTTTTGTCCGATGAATGACAATGGGTTATATATCGCCACCACATACCGCGTGTATCAATTAACGCTGGTAAACAATCATTACCAGGTTCTGCCCCTTCTGAGTACTCGACGCACCTTCTCGTTGGCTATAAATCGAAAAAAAATCCTGTGGACAGGCTTGGCGACCGGGCTTCAGGCCTATAGCGTTCAACGGGCAACGGATCAGCTTAGTGAGTCAGTCATCAGCTTACCGACTAAGTTCGCTTTACGTGGCCCTGTATACGACTTGAGCATTGACCGTCATGATGCTCTGTGGATTAGTACAGACGGGGATGGGTTAATCCGATTATCGGATAGAAATGAAACACCAATTGGTCAAACCCTGGGTTTGACCATCAAAGATATTCACTATTCCTCCATCAGCGATCGGGTCTACGCAGCGACCAATCAAGGTGTATTGCTCGTTCAAACGACCCACCATCAGCCTTTTAGGTACAGCTTTACCAAGCTATCCCTGAAAAACGGGTTACCCTCTCAGGAAGTACACAGCGTTTACGAGCAACTGGATACGCTGTATGTCGGTACCAACAAAGGGGTATCAAAAATTAGTTTATCGGATGAAAACCTACCTACTCAATCGTCAGCTCCCGTTTTACCTGTGCGCATCAGCCTGTTAGCGATCAATGGTCGATCCATGCCAATCCGGAACCGCTACGAGCTCTCGCACAGTCAAAATAATATTGGCCTTGAGTTTATTGCCCCCACGTTTATCAAGAACCAGACCTTAACCTATGAATACTACCTTTACAGTAAAGAGCAGCCTGATTCAACCTGGCATTCATTGAATCAAAAACGCGTCAAAGAATTTACGGATCTTGATCCCGATACGTATACACTAAGCGTAAGGGCAGTAGACCATAACCGAACCGTAAGCTTTAGGCCAGTGTCAATCACCTTCCTTATTCAGCCCGCGATCTGGCAGAGTTTTTGGTTCCGGATGCTTTTATTTGTTTGTATCCTGGGTTTACTGGCCGGTCTTGCTTGGGTATACATCAAGTGGAAATTGAGACGTCAGCAGGGAATGATGCGGACGGTGTTAACTGCTCAGGAAGAGGAACGGCAACGTCTGGCTGCTGATTTACACGATGACTTGGGGGCAACCCTATCTGCAGTCCGGTATGAACTAGAGCATCGGAACCATAATACGCAACGACTGCTCCATCTACTGGATCATGTTATTGACGACATTCGAACAATTTCTCACAATCTGATGCCACCTGAATTTGATCGGTTAGGATTACGGGCCGCGCTAGAGGAAGCTGTTCCGCGAATCAGTCAACGAGCGGCCATGCCTATTGAACTGATTATTTTTGGAACGGAACAGCCTTTAGCCTCAGATATTGAACTGACTTTATATCGGATTGCCTTAGAACTGCTCAACAATGTCGCTAAACATGCACACGCTCAACAGGCTACTTTACAGCTTCTCTACTACCCCGATCGGTTGATGATGATTATGGAAGACGATGGCATCGGCTATACTCTTGAAGGAAACGAGCAAAAGATGGGAATTGGTCTGCGCAACATTAAGTCGAGAGCGAAATTTCTGAATGCCAGTTTGCAGATCGACTCCCGAACTGGTAGTACAACGACAACCCTGTCCATGCCTTTATAACACCTTTTGATCGCTAAATAACCTTTCGATGACTACACAGGTGTTACCAACTATTCTCATTGCAGATGATCATTATTTATTCAACGATGCTCTCGCCAATTTGCTAACCGCACCGGAGGTCCCCTACCAGATTATTGGTCAGGTTTATTCAGGGGATGAGGTACTGGCTGCGGTCCACACACTAAGGCCCCAGGTACTTTTGCTAGATATCAATATGCCTGGTCGTAACGGGTTGGATATAGCTCAGCAGCTGGTCAAGGAGAATCCAAATCTTCGAATTGTATTTCTCACTATGTATGGCTCCGTAAAATTTGTTGAAGAGGCTCAGGCAATCGGTGTAGCTGGCTATATGCTGAAAAACATCCGCAAAACAAGCCTGCTGGAAGGTCTCGCCATCATTTTAGCGGGCGGAGTCTATTTCGATCCGAGTCTGCAAAATCTGTTGGCCGTTCAGCATCAAGAAGATGATTTTTTCAAACAATTTAGCTTAACCAAACGGGAAATCGAAATTATTCCGCTGCTTTGCCAGGGCCTGACAAATGCTGATGTAGCTCGTAAACTATACCTGGCTGAACAGACCGTTAAAACTCACCGAAAAAACATCTATTATAAATTGGGTATTAGTCATCTGGCCGACTTGATCAAGTTCGCGACGAGTCACAATCTATGAAGCATCGGTCTATTGACTGAGTCACTGTCCATCCACAATTTTCCACAAAAATCTGCTTGCCTACTAGGCAGCATAAGACCCAAAAATACCCCACTTGGGGTATTGAAATCTGTTGGTACTCGCTCCAATTTTGTCAGCAGATTAGTCAATCAATTAAATCCACATGTTTAGGAAAGATCTTTCTTTCTGATTGCCATCAGGCTTAGTGTAAAAACGCAAAAACATGAGATATCAGTCAAATAGGAATTAATACTGCGTCTACTATCCAATCAATTAAAGCTTTCTGCTTTTATCCACCCCCAATCTTCTAAATAAGTTATCTATCTCTTATTATCTGGCATTCATGGAAAGAGAAGAAGTCTTTTTGCTAATTTCCTGCTTTTCATGAATACCCTCAAATCAGGTAGTTGGGGTGATCCAACTACCTGATTTCTCACGGTTAGCTTACCAAGCAGATACATAGTACCTACGCTCCGTTCATCTACAGATTACAGAACAGATGCTGGTTAATACAGATAGTCAACTGAACGTCACTCTGGCGATCCAGCAAAGAGTTAACTTTCTTTCCTGTGACGGCTGCCACCAAAGATTATACGTTGCTGGAGACGCTGATTGCGCCTTTGAAACAACGCCTAGGCATTGTCGTGGCCGATAGTGGCTACTTTGCCCACCATTTCCTGCAGGCGATCTATCAACAGTTTTCCGTATTAGTTACCACGCCTTACCTCCTCAAGGTCACCAAGCAGATGAGCACATTCAAGAAGTACTATAATGACATGGCGGGCAGTGTGGTGGGCCGGTTAACCTACAGCCGACGAAAACCTTCCATTTAACCTACTTTCGCCCATATTAAAGAACTTACTCAACTAGTGCTTTGGCAAAATAGATTCTAGGGGATTCTATAGATTCTATTGTGCTGATAATCAAAAATGATAGAATCAAAAGAATCTATAGAAACTAAATTGGACGAGTACTAGCTGCTATTAATCCACTCCCTTACAAAGCTAGCCCGAGTCAGTGCTTATTTATTGATGGCTAGTTGCACCGTTCAGTTGATGATGTACGATAATTTCACTAACCAATAGGAATTGGGCAGCATGGAAGCCTTAAAAGCCGCTTTTCAATAATGCCCACCCCTCAAACCATTGACTAAGGTTCTTAGCACAAAAAAGCAGGCTCTCAAGACGGAGACTGCTTTCCTTAACAATTAACTATTACTTAAATCCAGTGACTTTTATCATGCGTCAATATCTATATGAATAGGTTGCTTCGATAAACAAGCAACTGCGCTATCGTTTTCTCATTCGAATACGCCTTAGCTGCTATAAACTACCATTTGAGAAAGAGGAAATCCTACTCAGAATGAGTATTAAACCGATTTGGATGAGCAATTGGCCGATTACAGATGGTATTGGGAAGAGCAAAATTTCACCGAAAAATCTTCAGTAACTCATCCTTCCGGCTGCGGGACACGTGTACGGTCGAGTTGTCGCTCATGACAACATAGCCCCCTTCGCCCCGAACGTAGCGGATAATTTCGTTCAGATTAATCAGATGGGATTGGTGAACCCGTAAAAACGAACTCTCTTCCAGCATTTCTTCGATCTCCTTTAGGGTTCTGGAAACAAGTAACGACTGGCGCGATTTGAGGAATACGTGCGTATAATTGTTATCGGCCTCACAACGGATAATGGTGTCGATCATCACCAGTTCAAACCCTTGCAGGCTGGGCAGCGCTATTTTCTGTAAGGCGGGTTTGTGGCCTAGTTTCTGAAGCAATAGCTCAATCTGCTGAGCCATATGTGGTTCTGGTTGCAGGTTGACTTTGGCAACGGCTTTCAGCAAATCATCTTTATCAATGGGTTTCAGCAGGTAATCCAGCGCACTAAATCGAATGGCTTTTATGGCATAGGTATCATAACCGGTGGTGAAGATAACATCGAACGAAATGCCGGGGAGTTCTTCCAGCATTTCGAAGCCATTCATCAGCGGCATTTCTACATCTAGAAAGAGCAAATCAGGTGTATGCTCGGCTATCGCTTTCAGTCCTTCGGCTGCCGAACGACACTCAGCCAGTACGATTACCTGCGGACAATACTTAGCCAACTGCATGGATAGTGTTTCCCGACAGTGGGCTTCGTCGTCAATAATTATTGCTTTTATCATACATGAAATCGTTTTTTCTGACAGGATTTACAGGATGAACAGGATTGAAAATCGAAAAAAACATCCTGTTCATCCTGTAAATCCTGTCAGAAAAATAGCTTATTAGCTAATCGGGATACGTACCGTTACACTTGTTCCGGCGGGTTCGCCGTCTGGATCAACCAGATCCCGGATGTGCACGGTTGGCTGTCTGCCATCTAACAACTGACTAAGTTTTAATCGGTTCGAGGTAATCTGCATACCCATTGATTTCGTTCGGGTAGCTGATTTGCTCTTCAATTCGGCCGATTTTTTCCGACCAATACCATTATCCTCAATCGTGCAAATCAGGACATCTTTCTCTACATGCCAGTTAATCGTTATGCAACCTCCCCCCTCTTTGTGCATGAGTCCATGCCAAATAGCATTTTCAACATACGGTTGAATAATCATAGGCGGTAGTTCGGTATAGGCGGGTTCAACTTCTTTGCCAATCTGAATCGAAAATGTGAACTGATTATCGAACCGAAGCGATTCGAGCGTCAGGTAGAGTTGTAGCGATTCAAGTTCGCTTTCCAGCGTGACCACAGGCATGCTCGAATGATGCAAAATCAGTCGGATCAGTTTCGAGAATTTGGATAAATAGTCTGATGCTTTCTCCGATTCATTTTTCATGATGAATCGGTTAATTGAGTTAAGGCTGTTGAAGATAAAATGAGGGTTCATCTGCGCCCTGAGTGCCTGCATTTCCATAGCAGCTAACTGCTTATTGAAAGCCGTTTTTTGCGCTTCCTGATGCTTGACCTGCCGAATCCGATATTGTAAAGCCATGTAAATCAGACCCAACGTAAGCAAGAACATCAACCCTCTGAACCACCAGGTTTGCCAAAAAGGCGACTGAATCGTAATGTGGAGATGTGCTCCCTGCTCATTCCAGACTCCATCGTTATTAGAGGCCTTTACCCGAAATGTATAGGTTCCTGAGTCCAGATTGGTATAACTCACAAAACGCCGGGCACCACAATACACCCACCCTTTGTCGACACCCGTTAATTGGTAGGCATACTGATTCTTCTCAGGCATGATAAAATTGAGCGCCACAAAGTCGAATGAAAGGTCATTTTCCTGATACGGGAGTTCAAGCGTTTCAATAGGTAATTGTTCGGTCATATTCTGGATCTGAACCCGTGTAATGCGAACGGGCGGAATCAGAGGATTTTCCTGAATGGTTGACGGATCGAAAATATTGAACCCATTCGGTCCACCAAATACTAGCTGGCCATTCATCCCTGCTGCGCAGGCATCAAAAAACTCATTGGATTGCAAACCATCGCTTTCATCGTAATTGCGGCATACCTTGGTTTTGGGATTGAACCGACAGACGCCCTGATTGGTCGACAGCCACAGGTTGTCTGCTCTATCTTCCACAATACCAACGATATGATTATTCGGGAGTCCATCCTTGGTCGTAAAGGCGGTGAATGAATCCGTTCGGGCATCATACCGGTTTAAACCGCCCTGATTGGTCCCCACCCACAACTGTCCCTGACGATCTTCATACAGGCTGCGAATATCTTTATCCGTTAAATAACCAAGGGCCTGCTGATAATGCGGCTGGTAATGAATAAAGCTTCCTGTTTTTGGATAAAGTCGGCTAAGCCCTCTTCGGGTAGAAGCGGCCCATATGGTTCCATCCCGAGTAGGCAATACCGCCACTAGCGATTCGTCGCCCAGGCTATTGGGATTTTTTGGATCATGGTAATAATAGGTAAACTGTTGAGTTTGGGGATCAAAGCAGGCCAGCCCTCGACCTGCCATCCATAGTTTCCCGCTCGCATCTTCCCGAATACATCGCACTCGAACCTGACAAGGATATGCAGAAAACAAGCCCGTTTTTCGATCCAGTCGATGTAAGTAAAGACCAGCACTTACCCATAGCTGCCCCGCTCGGTCTTCGAAAATAGCCGTTACGCCATCATTAAATACATGACTGACTGAAGCTGGCCCAAGCGTATACCGCTGATAACGACCTGTTTCCCGATGAAACGAATACAACTCGCCTAAATCATTACTGAACCAGACAACGCCCGAATGATCCTGGCATATGGTCCGAATGCTATTTTCCGGCAACCGAACAATGTTGTTGTTGGCAACCAACTGAAACGTATGAAATTTTTTAGGCTGCGCTACGTACTTGTCAAGCCCATTGTCGGTACCGATCCATAGAATTCCTTCCCGGCTTAGTCCGAGGGAAAAAATCGTATGGCTACTCAGTCCTCCGGCTTGTGTAGGACTGGCTAACACACGAGTCAGTTTTCCCGTTTTTACGTTGACATGAATTAATCCATCATGGCCAGGAAGCGTGCCCCACAAATTCCCGGCTCTATCCATCTGAAGAGCCCCAAATGGATAGTATCGATTAATTTCCCGCCCTTTAGGCTGATAGGTATATATTTTCTGAAGTTTCCCTGCCTCGGTTAATTCATAGAATTGTCCCGACATCGTGCCAATCCATAGTGCCCCGGTGGGATCAGGGTAAATCAGCAATACGGCCCCTGATGTATCTGTAGTTCCCTGGCTTAATTCAAAACGGCTATAAACGCCCGTTCGGCGATTGAGTTGGTACAATCCGCTATTCGTGCCAATCCATAATCGCCCTTGGCGGTCCTCCTTAACTGTGTACACATCAGGTCTTTCGGGATTAGGCGACGGAAACAACGTAAACTTTCGGGTTTCAGGATCAAATCGATTCAACCCTTCCCGAGAAGCAATCCAGAGTATACCCTCCCTGTCCTCAACAATCGAAAACATGGCATTTCGTAGCGAAATTCGGGCAGGATCAATTCGGTAGGTGATGGTTTTACCGGTCTGTCGATCAAATAAATGAAGGCCTCCGCCCAGGGTCGTTACCCACATACGCCCTTTTCGGTCCTGGCAAATTCCAGATATCCAGTTATGGCTTAGGGTATTAGCCGGATCGGCAGGGTCGGGTTTGTAGACGGTAAACGAATAACCATCATATTTATTCAGCCCATCTTTGGTACCCAGCCACAAAAACCCGTCGGAATCCTGCCAGATACACAGGATAGAATTATGCGAAAGGCCATTCTGCGCCGACAATCGATCAAACTGAAGACTGCCAGAATTGAATTGCCCCCAACAGTTGACCGATAAGCTAATCAGGAGCATCAGCCCGCTGTATGTCGAAAACCGGGAAACCAGACGGCGAAGCTTTTGGCAGAAAAACATGGGGATTAGCGAACGGGAACGGGGCTATTTTTTCTACTAAAATACGCATATCCCAGTCTTCTACCTTAACGGCTCTAAAACAAAAGCAGCGAGACTACCCTTCGGACTGGTAGCTCGCTGCATTCATGCCCAAATGGGCAATTATTGACCAATCTCGATGGTCGTACTGTCTTTCTTACGCTGTTTCGATACGTAATATTCGTTGGCAGCCTGATTTTGCGGCTCGCTTATCCGCTGAATTTTATAATTCCGATCAGCGAGGTTATTCGAGGGTACATGTTCTGCCGTAATACCGCCTACTGGCTGTGTAGTAGGCATCTGGTGTTTGTAATTGGCTAATTGCCCCTCAGCCGGTGTCGTCGTTTTAACGGCTACCGTTGGCTTTCGCTCCCACCGACTTGCCGAAGCTGCCATACCCGAATGTTTGTAATTACCGGTTGAGTACATCGGGTTATTTAGAGGCTTTCGCTGTCCGTCATCCTGAGAAAAGGCTTGCCCCGACGCAGCCAGAATACTGACCCCGACGAGCAAAAAGGCTATTGATTTCATGACGTTTCTATGGTTTTGTTATCCAACAAAGTTAGTACTCTGTCGGACAATAGAACAACGAAAACATCTACTATTCTTATAGTTAAGGTAGTTTTTTTCGAATTAATCGTAAAATCGACTCCGAATCGGTCAATTCGGAGGCCTTTTCTAATGAAAACCACCGGATATTATTAATTTCATCAGAATCCCCAAACAATTCATTTGGGTCCGCTTCCAATAAAAATCGAATGTCATAGTGCAGGTGCTCAGGTACCTCTTTCCGGGCCGGAATTTGATGTACATCGACGTCGAAAATAGCGGGTGATAGTAATCGCACCGAACTCAACCCGGTTTCTTCCTGCGCTTCACGGAGCGCAACAGCCGCTACGTCTGGGTCGCCATCGGCATGTCCACCGGGCTGGAGCCAACGATCAAGCTTACGGTGGTGGATTAGAAGCGTTTGCGTACGATCGGGATCAACAATCCAGGCCGATCCCGTCACGTGTCCAATGAGTAACGACCGGTCAAAACAATCAGAATATTGCTCTACAAAGGCAATAGTAGCCTGAGTCATAGCTTGTTCATTCGGATCGGCCGGTATGTGCTGATGAAGTAACTGAAGCAAGGGTTGTCGATGCATGAATTGGGTTTTTGCTTAAAAAGCCGCAATTTGGTGCTGTTTTTCATAAACACCTAAAACCAACTTATTCTAAAGTCATGCGTAAACTCGTACTGAGCGGTGTTACACTCTGCCTTGTAGCCCAGTTAGCTACTGCTCAAATTAAATTGCCTTCGCCTAGCCCTGGTGCCACAGTTATGCAAACCATTGGCACAACCGACTTAACCGTAACGTACTCACGCCCAAGCCTGAAAGGCCGCCAACCCTTCACCGATTCGTTTGTTCCTCTCGGAAAAGTTTGGCGAACGGGTGCCAATGCCGCAACCAATATTACCACCACCACTGATTTGATGGTCAATGGGAAAACCCTACCCGCCGGAACATATGCCATTTTGACGATTCCTGCCGAAAGTAGTGCTACCTTGATTTTCAGCAAAAACAAGACGGTTTCCGAAGCGGAATACAAACAGGCAGATGACGCTCTGCGGGTAGAGATGACGCCTGCCGAAATCAGTGATAAGGTGGAAACGTTCACCATTAACTTTAGCGACCTGACCGACAGTACGGCAAAACTGAATTTCATGTGGGCCAATGTAAAAGCCAGCGCCGATCTTAAGGTTGATGTCAACGCCAACGCAGCTGCCAATGTCGACAAAGCTGTAGCCGACAAACCCGATGATGCCGCTGTTTTACAGGCAGCCGCCAGCTACAACCTCTCGAAAGGGCGTAACCTGGAGCAGTCGCTGGGTTGGATCGACCGATCAATTGCGAAGGGAGAAAACTACCGGAATCTATACGTAAAATCGCAGATTCTGGCGAAAATGGGCAAGTATAGCGATGCCCTGCCCCTCGCGCAGAAAGCCCTTACCATGGGACAATCATCGAACGACGGCGCGTTCCCATTTTTCAAGGATGGCATCGAGAAAAGCATTGCAGAATATACATCGAAAGTCCCTGCTGTACCAGCGGTGAAAGCCGGAAAAGGTAAAAAGAAGGCGTAATGAATTTTGATTCTGTAGACCAACAAAAGGCGGCACTCAATGTCGCCTTTTGTTGGTTTTATCCCATCACATGAATGGCAATCAACCCTAAAAATCAGCGAATGAAATTCCGACTTCTTCTCCCCATACTAACAACCCTGCTGGCGCTTACTCACCCGACACACCTAAAGGCGCAACCGCTGCACCGACTCCCCATAAAGACGGTGCAGGACCTTCATGCTTATTTTAAATGGTCCGATAAAAAACAACCCATCATTAGTGGACACCGAGGAGGTATGGTGAATGGATTTGCCGAAAACTCGCTGGCGTCTTTCGAAAACACCCTAAAATACACGCCCGCTTTTTTTG
This sequence comes from Spirosoma litoris, assembly GCF_054776755.1. NCBI lineage: Bacteria > Pseudomonadati > Bacteroidota > Cytophagia > Cytophagales > Cytophagaceae > Spirosoma > Spirosoma litoris. The sequence continues at coordinate 53,665 of NZ_BAAHBI010000045.1, forward strand.
AAACCGACCCTCGGCTCACCAAAGATAGTGTTATTGTGCTACTCCACGATGCTACCCTGGAGCGAATGACCAATGGTACCGGCAAGCTCTCCGACTATACCTGGGAAGAACTCAAAAAACTCCGGTTGAAAGATATTCAGGGCAATCTAACGCAACAACGGATGCCAACGTTGGAGGAAGCCATCGAATGGGCAAGAGGTAAAACAATACTTAATCTGGACCGAAAAGATGTGCCCCCTTCTATGACAGCAGCTATCATACGTAAGCACAAAGCCACAGCTTTTGTGATGCTCACGGTTCATTCGCCAGAGCAGGCACTGTACTATTACAGGGATAATAAAGACTTGATGTTTTCCGCTTTCATTAAAAACAGACAGGAACTGGAGGCCTACGAAAAATTGGGTATTCCAGCGAGCAACATGATTGCCTACATCGGCCCAACGATCAAACCAGAGAACAAGGAACTTTACCAGCTCCTAAATGGCAAAGGGATTATGTGTATGATTTCGGCCGCATCAAGTTACGATAAGTTGCCCAATGAGCCGGAACGATTAAACGCTTATCGGGCTATTATTGAGGATGGAGCAAGCATTCTGGAGTCTGATTACCCTATTGACGTGGCCAAGGCGCTAAACCTTCCTAAAGCGGGAGCAACTAATTCTACTAAACCAAAATAGGCGGTCTATTCTTGAGACGCTCGTTGATACCCTACTCACAAAGTACAAAGAACCAAGTATAGGAAGCCGAAAAATAACTTCTGGATGAGTCAACTCGTTAAGCCAAACTAATGAAGCTTTTAACCACTACTGCTTTTTGTTTACTGCTGCTAATCTCCAGCCAAGCTCAAACTCCTCTTCGACTCGCCATTGCCGGATTAAGTCATGGCCACGTAGGCTGGGTATTTAATCGTCCCGATAAAAAAGACACAGAACTCGTTGGTATTTATGAAACCGACCAGGCCTTGGTCGATCGGTTTGTTAACCGCTACAAACTGGATAGAAAGCTATTTTTCACTGACTTGGGCAAGATGCTTGACCAAACAAAGCCGGATGCCGTTTCGGCTTTTGGGGCTATCAGCGATCACATTGGTATTGTTCGGGCGTGCGCGCCCAGAAAGATCAACGTAATGGTCGAAAAACCACTCGCGACTACGTTTGCTGATGCCAAAGAAATCCAAAGCCTTGCACAAAAAAATAACATCAAAGTACTGACGAACTTCGAAACGTCCTGGTATGCCAGCAATCAGTACGTTCATGAGCTTTATGAGGCAGGCAAATTGGGTGAGATCAAGAAAGTGATGATCAATGATGGGCATCAGGGACCCAAAGAAATTGGGGTCAGTAACGAATTCTTTGCTATTCTGACTGACCCGGCCAAGAATGGCGCTGGCGCCTTAATCGACTTTGGGTGTTACGGAGCTAATCTGATGACCTGGTTAATGAAAGGGCAAAAGCCGTTGACCGTAACCGCCGTCACTCATCAAAACAAGCCAGACATTTACCCCAAAGTCGATGATGAAGCCACCATTGTGTTGCAGTATCTGTCGGCCCAATGCATTATTCAGGGCTCGTGGAACTGGACATTTGCCCGGAAAGATATGGAGGTCTACGGCACAAAAGGGTACGCTGTTGCCGTAGATGCAACCACCATTCGAGAACGATTGCAAAACAAAGACCCCGAAGAGCGCAAGAAAATAGACCCTCGGCCCGCTCCATTCACCGATCCTTTTTCGGTATTAGCCGACGTGGTTCAGGGACGACTGAAGTTAGATCAGAACGATTTATACGAGCTACCGATTAATGTAACAGCGGTTGAGATTTTAGAAGCAGCCAAGCTGTCGGCCAAGTCGGGAAAGACGGTTTCGTTAAAATAGCCTTTCTCTTCGTCAGATATTCGTTCAATCAAGGTGCTGCTCATGAATCGCAGACATTTTCTGGCCCTAACGGCTGGCGCTTCCGCCACCGTTGGGCTTAGTTCATTCGACTGGGAAGCCGCTCAGGCAATCCCCATCATCGACACCCATATTCATTTGTTCGACCCAACTCGTCCTGGGGGCGTGCCCTGGCCGACTCCCAAAGATGGTATTCTGTATCAGCCAGCGCTTCCAGCCCGATATCGGAAAATTGCCGTCCCGCTAGGTGTTGTGGGGGCAGTGGTTGTCGAAGCTAGCCCCTGGCTGGAAGACAATCAGTGGGTTCTCGACCAGGCAGCAGAGGATAAGATCATCGTTGGCATCATAGGCAATCTTGAGCCGGGGAAACCAAACTTCCGTCAGCAGCTTGAGCGTTTCCAACGTAATCCGTTGTTTCGCGGCATTCGGCACGGAAACCTTTGGGATCGGGATTTAGCGGGCCAATTATCGAATCCCAGATTTGTATCTGATCTTCAGCTACTGGCTCAGGCTGGTCTCGTGTTGGATACCGCGAACCCAAACCCGGCCTTACTGGCAGCCATCGTACGATTGACGGATCAAGTGCCTACGCTGCGGGTAATCATCGATCACCTTCCCCAAATGGTAACACCACAGGATACAAAAACGAAGAAGGCCTGTGAAACGTATTTACACGAGTTAGGTCAGCGCCCTCAGGTGTACGTAAAGATTTCGGAAGTCCTGCGCCGAGTGGATGGAAAAATACCGCAGACAGTCAGTTTCTATCGGGCACACCTGGATGAGCTGTTCGACCGTTTCGGAGAAGATCGGTTGCTGTATGGAAGTGACTGGCCCAACAGCGATCAATGGTTGCCCTTCAATGTCGGCCTACGATTGGTTCATGAATACTTTATGAGTAAAGGCCAGCCTGTGGCAGAAAAGTACTTCTGGAAGAATTCGATTAAGGCGTACCAGTGGCATAAACGCGATCCTACTCAGCCAGGGTAATGTGTCTGACTGGGCTTTTCTACTAATAAAATATAGCTTTTTTTGTCATTCCGACGTCAGGAGGAATCTCAACTTTCGTATTAGCTAAGCTTGAGATTCCTCCTGACGTCGGAATTGTAAGTTTGCCTTGAACAAATAATCTTTGGTTGTCCAGCTCATACCTACGTCGGGATGGTCTTCTAGACCGGTTGTCATGATCGGTAGGCTGGATAATCAA
>NZ_BAAHBI010000046.1:0-83619 GCF_054776755.1 Spirosoma litoris
CCAGGCCAGACTCACGGTATGATCTTCCTGAGCCTTGGCCGAAAAGGACACTAAAGCTACAGGCATTGGACCTGTTACAGAAATCGTCGAACTGCGATTATCGTTTGTGTTGTCATTCGTACCGATTCCAGTACCAACTGCGTTGGCCAGTACGTTTGCATCAAAAACTGTTGGATTGACGCCCACAATGGAGATAACCAAATTATAAGCGGCACCCACTGGAATGGGCCCCAGGCTGCTTTTTACTGTAATGATGGTTCCACTGCCACTGTTGAAAGCCCCTTGCGTTACTACCAGGTTAGCAGAGTTGTAGGTAGCTCCAGCGGGTAGCGTAATAGCGGTTCCGGTTGCGCCAATATTGGGAGGCAAATTAACGGTATAAGTCGCAGTGGCACTTTGCGGAATTTCAGCAGTAGCCGTGGTTGAATTACCAAATGTAACGGTAATACTCCCTGCCTGACTCGTTGCAATAGGGTTAGGGTTAATAACTGGCGCGATTACATAAGGGTCCTGCGCAAAAGCCGCATAACCGCTACACATTCCCAATAAGACTACAAGTAAAAGTTTCCTGATCATAGTCGTAAACACAAAGTTTATAAATTAAATGAACATGAGTCAATATACCCCAAATATCTAGAAAAAAAGACACTTGGGGTATATTAATTGTTATATACCAGCAATAATTCTGGCATAAACATTATTTAACGGGTTACCGTCATATCGTAGCGTAGCATTGGTACCAAGATCATTAGCCACGTTTACAGTGATGTTCGATATACTACCCGTGTTAGCGGTTGTACGCGTAGCCGTAAAACCTAGCCTTGCAGTGGCATTAGCAGCAATAAACTGCCCAGCATTAATTGTTAAGGTAATTTGTACACTATTGCTGGCAGTAACTGACCATTTCGTGTTATCCACATTCGTTGTAGCGCCATCGGTAACATCAATACTAGTAATTGCATTAGAATAGGAAATAGTATAACCAGTTGGCACTGATAACGTTATAACGACATTACCACTAGAAGTCGCTATACCTGCTAATTCCTGAATGTTTACAACGAAGTTTCTAACATTATTAGGTGATGCCCCGAAATTAGCTTGTGGCATCGTAATGGTTGGTGTTAAATCAGGTAATCCCAGATTCACCAACACATGCAGCGTTGCATTACCACAGGTTGACGGGGTGTTATTATCACAGGCAGTGTAGGTAAAATCAACAGGCCCTGTAACGCCAGGTGCTGGTGTAAAGGTGAAGCTACCTGTTGAGGTTAACACCAATGTTCCCGACGAAACTACAGTTGTACCCGTATTGGATACAGACAAACCAGTCCCCAGATCGTTGGTAATTACATTTCCACTAACTGATGTACCTGCTGTTGCCACATAGTCATCATTGATGGATACCGTTGCTGGGCTGTTGGGGGCTTTAACAGTTATGGTCACTGTAGCCGTGCCACATGCAGGCGTACTAGGTGTTTCACAGATTACATAGGTTACGATGTCTGTGCCATAGTAACCAGCTGTCGGCGTATACACCAAGTTGCCGCTTCCATCGATCGTTGCACTACCATGAGCAGGCTGAACAGGAACCGTTGGGTTTTGCAAGACGCCACCTTTATTACCTGGTCCATCGTTGGCTTTAACATTCACCGTGATTGCAGTTGGGCTTGTCGGCGATCCTGTGGTGGTTGCAAAGTCGGGGTTAGCAATCGGATTATTGGTGGTAATTGCCGTATTACTTACCGTAATTGTCAACGTCTGGGTTGTACAAACCGGTGGGGTGCCCGTCACACAAACCGGAACACTGTATGTGTATACGCCTGGCGTACCCGTGGTAAATGTATAACTACCCGTTGAGGTAAATACCAGTGAAGGAGTAGAGCCTCCTGGTGAGCTGGTTAGCGTAGGTGTTGGCCCATAAGTAGTGCCCACCGGTACAACATCATTCGTTTTAACACTACCTGGTACTGGTACATTAATATTGGTAACCGCAAAGTCAGGATTTGGATTAAACGGATTGATCAGAATATGTAACGTACCACTGGCCGAAACGTTTGGTGAACCATTATCGGTTGTGGTGTACGAGAAGTCTACAGGTCCTGTAGCACCAGCCACTGGCGTAAATGTATAGGAACCATCTGCAGCCAATACTAAGGTACCAATGCCAGGAATTGTTGTGTTTTGAGTAGTGATTGTCTGGGTATTGCCCTCTGGATCACTATCGTTTGTTTTCACATTTCCGGCAACCGACGTACTCTGATAAGTACTGATGTAGTCATCTGCCGCCAGTGTACTATTGGGGGTACCTGTTGCACTAACCGTGACTGTGACCGTTGTTGACGCACAGAGGCTAGTACCAGGTGTTTCGCAAACGGTATAGGTAAACTTATCTGTTCCATAAAAACCAGCCGCTGGTGTATAGACCACATTACCACTTCCATCGACAGTGGCAGTACCACTGGCTGGACCGGTAGCAATGGTAGGTGTACCTAACGTTCCGCCAGGGTTACCAGGACCATCGTTTACTTTCACATTAATAGTAACAGGCGAAGGCGACGTGTCGCTACCAAGCATCGAAACAACGTCTGGGTTTACAACAGGCTTGTTCGCATTGACGGTTGGATCGAGCACCGTAATCGTCAGTGTCTGTGTAGCACAGCCCGTTCCAGACAAACCAGAACCGCATACCGGTATACTATATACGTAAACACCAGGCGTGGCACTAGAGAATGTATAGTTCCCATTGGCGTCTACTGTTAGGCTCGGTGTAGAACCTGCTGGCTGCGTAAGCGTGGTGGGGCTAGTGCCATAGGTAGTTCCAACTGGTACGATGTCATTGGTTTTAACACTACCACTAACCGGTACATTCTTATTCGTGACAGCAAAGTCAGGATTGGTATTCAAAGCACAGGTTAAACCTCCGCCAGTGGTTGTCCGGGTGTCGATGAATGCGCCAAATACATTCAGGCTGCCGCCCAGGGCCGACAGAGCTGCGATTCCTACCAAAGGTCTCACACTTATTTTTACTTCGTCAAATGGTTTCGTGGTTACAAAACCGACATTGAAAAACTGGCTGGTTGTCCCAAACAAATTGATTGCCAAGTCCAACAGCCCAACACCACTTCTCGACTCTACGAATGTTCCATTGTTATAGGTAGAGATGGTTAGGTTGGCAAACAGATCAACAGCCGCTATACCCGTAACCTTCTGAACTGCAAAGCCAGCAAAGGTACCAACAGGATAGGTACTGATCGGATCTAATACAGCTATTGAAGCAACGGTCCCAACCGATGCCGTTGTGTTAATTTTAGCGTAATCAGTTGTACTCGACGAAACAACATTCCAGGGATTTTCTACCGTAGTTGCCGCCGAAACTACGCCTGTAACTCCCGTATTCGCATTGTCAATCACAACAGGGAAAGTCGGACTGCTCAGGTTATAAGCTGTATTACAGACAATAACGGCCGCACAGGTTTTCTCGAATACCGCATTATAAATAACTATATTTCCCAAATCAGCACCTACTACATTGACGAAGGAAATCTGTATTTCATCATAAGGGGCTGTTGCAACAACACCGAGGTATTGTCGGCTTCTGTTATTGAGCAAAGGGCTACTAGCTGCTCCTACAATTAATGCATTACCGGTACTAGTCTGAACTAGATTTCCATCATTATATAATCTGACGGTTGCCGTACTAAAGACATTAGCCGACAATAGTGAGTTAGTCTCTACATCAAATCCAGCAAAACTACCTACAGGATAGGTCTGTAATGCATTGGCAACTGCAAAGGATGCTGTAACAGCTACACCCGCAGTCACTACCATAGTTGCTGAGTTTGTTGTACTGGCATCAACCACATTTTCAGAATTATTTATTTGGCAAGCAGCGCAAGCTACACCGCCAACGATACCAGTTCGGGCTCCATCTACATATACAGGATGTGTAGGATTAGTAACTGGTGTAAGGGTATTACCTGGAATTGTATTATCTGAACAAGCCAGACTAGGACCATTACAAAATGACGTCATAACAACACCAAATACATTGATACCCACATCTACAGCCGATACGGCCCTAGTGACAGTCAATACCACCTCATCAAAATCGGCTGTTGCCACAAAGCCAATGGTTCGTCTACCAGTACCCGATAAAATTGCACTACCTACAGCAACTAGATTTCCACCGTATGTTACTGATTGTATAGCAGCAGCAGTACCTGTTTTATAAGTAGAAACGGTAATTTTATCATTAACACCTAAACTCACTAAATCAGTACTCGATATATCAAACCCAACAAACGTGTTTGTCTGACTGGCAGGATAGGTGATAAATGCGTTTTTGACACCTATCGTTGCCGTTACCGCTACTCCTGCGGTTAAGTTAATACTCGCTGAGTTTGCACTGTTGCCATCAATAATATTGTCGCCATTACTAACAGAACAAAGAGCACAGGTAGCACCAGTGGTTACACCAGTGCGGTCTGAAATGAATATTGAGTTTCCAGGTGCCGTCAACGAACTAGGCGTATTACAGACTAATGGGGTACTTGCCGAAGCATACCGTCTCATAAGAGCATAATATAAACGGTAGGAAGTAGCTACAGTCAGCGGGTTTGTGAAGGCAATCGATATCTGATTGAAATCTAATGTTGTGTGAAATCCCACTTCATAAGCTCCTGAAACTAATGCGGAGTTTATTCCAATAAGACTAGCCGCTGTTTTTTGTTCGCGCTGTACACCATTTTTATACGTTGTAATGGTAACTGCTCCCAATAAAGTAACATCTGCTAAGGAGCTATTACTAATTAAAAAACCAGCAAAATTACCAGCGTCATAGATGTTAGCGGGATTATTATCCCCAACAGTAAAAGAGCCTGCACCAGAAATAAGAATTCCTAGCTCATCATAATCAGTAAGTGTGGAATTCGTAACATTAGCAGGGTCGCCACCAGAAGCACATAAAGCATCTCCTCCCCAACAAGATAATCCTGGGCTGGCATGGTTTGTACTTAATGAGAAAGTTGGACTAACCCAAGGTGTTGACGTAGTCGAATTGGGAGCGCCTAAATTGCTCTGTTGAGCATTAGCTCGAAAACCCAGACAGAGAACTAGAAGGAATGTGGCCCACGCAAGGCAGTGAGAGATACCCCTGCTGAATAAGGGTGTAGAGATTTGTTTCATAAACGTTAGTCTAAAAAATACGAGCGCCCATTAGAAGTTACCTAATTGCCATATCATGCCAAATACATCATACTTTAATTTACGCAACACCCCAATCGGCCTTATAAAAGTAGATTAATGTAACCCTGTCTAAAAAAAACATATTATTTGGCAAGAAGTATGTCTTAACGTTAAATGTATCGACATTAAATTAGATGATAGTTAAACGCGTACGAAGAGTAGATTTCATCCTTTCCCTTCCATTTGGTATAGTAAATAGTCTCATTCACTTCCCCAACCCTTTTAGTAACCATGACACATCAGCCTAATCGCCGTGATTTTCTGAAGCAGAGTAGTGCCGCTGCCCTCAGCATGGCGTTATTTCCTAGCCTGACTCGTAAAGTCGCCCCCAGCGATCGGGTTCGGGTTGCTCATATTGGTATTAATGGCATGGGCACCAACCACCTTAACTGGTTCGCCAAGTTGCCCGAAGTAGAGGTTGTTGGGTTATGCGATGTGGATGAAACCCATTTGGCCAAAGCGCTCAGTACACTACAGACGTTACAGCCCAACACCAGCGCCAAAACATATTCCGATTTCCGCTACCTGCTCGACCGTAACGATATCGACGCCATCACCTGCGCCACCCCCGATCATTGGCATGCTCAAATTGCCATTATGGCGTTTCAGGCCGGGAAAGATGTGTACGGCGAAAAACCATTATCCTATAGCGTTCGGGAAGGACAGAAGATGTTGAAAGCCCTCAATCGGTACGACCGTATTTTTCAGCTCGGTACCCAGATTCATGCGGGAGACAATTACCATCGGGTTGTCGAAATCATTCAATCGGGAGCCATAGGTAAAGTGAATACTGTGAGGCTTTGGAAAACGGGCTTCCCTCCGGTACTTGGCCCAGCTAATTACCAAACACCACCCGCTACGCTGAATTGGGATATGTGGCAGGGACCAGCTCCAGCCTCACAGTACACACCCGAGCGTTGCCATTTTACCTATCGCTATTTTCTGGACTACTCAGGTGGGGTATTTCAGGATTTCTGGTGCCACATTGCCGATGTTGTCTGGTGGGCAATCAATCCAACTGGCTTAAAAAGTATTAGTGCTAAGGGAGGAGCACCTGAAGGAATTGGTGATGCCCCGAAGTGGATTGATATTGATTACGAATTCGATGGCTTATCGCTACACTGGACCAGTACGCCCCCCAATGTACCGGGTGCGGAGAAAAAAGGCATCGGCGCTTACTTCGAGGGGGATAAGGGCACGCTTCTTTGCGACTATAATACCCGCGAAATCACGATTAACGGTGTTACGATGACGGACGTACCTGAAGTACCAATTACGCTTGAGCGGTCGCCGGGGCATCAGCAAAACTTTATCAATTCGGTCAAATCGCGCAAGCAGCCCGAATCGAATCTGGCCTACGCCCGACAAATGACAATGCCAATGCACCTCGGCCTGATTTCGTATCGACTCGGTCAGCCATTGGAATGGAACGCCAAAAAAGAGAAATTCAGGCACAACTCGGCAGCCAATGCGCTGTTATCCCGAGAATACCGGAAAGGGTGGGATTTGATGTAAGAATGTTTTTGGTATTCGGTTTATGGTTTACGGTCGGCTGACGCACAAGTTTTGCTTTCGCCAGCCAACCGTAAACCATAAACCATAAACAGAATACCTCCTATCAATACTTAATCATAAACTCACTCAGGTTCGTATCACCATCCAGATCAAGTTTTTTCCGAAGTCGATACCGTTTCAGTTCAACGCTTCGGTGGGTGATGTTTAGGAGTTGCGCTATTTCCTTGGTCGAAAGATTCATCCGCAGATAAGCCGCTAGTTTCAAATCGCCCTGTCCCAGATCAGGGTATTTTTCAAGCAGGTGTTTCAGAAATTGCTCGTGTACTTTATTGAAATTTGACTCAAACAGTTTCCAATCCTGCTCGCTCGATATGTTATTATCGATCAGGGTGTTTATTCGCTGAAAATCGTCGCCCGGTAGCCGACTTCCCGAACGGGCTTTCACTCGATTCAACTCCTCTTTTAATTGTACCAGTAACTCATTCTTCTGAATAAGCGCCATTGTTGAGTTGGCCAGCTCTTCCGATTTCTGAATAATACTCTGCTCCAATTGCTCTTTTTGCAGCAGAATAATTTTTCGCTGACTTCGCTCTTCCTGTTGACGTAGTTTCCGCTCCAGCTTTTTTTGAACTCGGTTCTGCTGGACAGCAACGCGCCGGAGGTGTAATTGATAAAAGAACCAGCATAAACCCAGCAGCAAAAACAGGTATAGTAACTTGCTCCAGGCATTCCAGTACCAGGGCGGTTGCACTTCAAAGGTTAGCAAACTTTCCTGCGGGTTCAGGTTGGATTTCAGATGAAATATGTACTTTCCCGGCGGTAAGTTATTAAATTCCTTCTGTTGACCAGATCCGTAGGATGACCAGGTCTTCATGCTGTTCTCGAGCCAGTAGCTATACTTCACTGGCTGGGTATAGTAAGGGGTGCAGAAGCTAATCAGCAGATTCGATTGGGTATACGCGAATGAGAGTTGCGGCACCATTGATGTACCCTGAAACGTATAGCTCACGGAGGGATCATCGACAGAGGTTACCGTTCGAATGACCGGCTTCGGCACCGAATCGCCGAGGTGATGCAGCTCTGTTCGGGGTAGTAAAGCAAATCCGTTTTCACGGCAAAGGGCTATATACCCTGAATCAAGCAGCACAATTTTCTCAAAATCCTCGACCCACTGATTGGTTTTGAGCGGTATATCACTCGAAATCTGTCCCTGCGGCTGTGTCCAGCCTACTGAGCCATCCTGCCGAAGAAGAAATAGCGTCGAATCGGGCATTGGAAAAATCTTACGAATGGTTGACTCAGCCCAGGGATAAGCCGTCTGTGCAGGCACAAACCGATCGTGCTGGGAATCATAGACAAGTAAGCCTTTTGTAGTTGTAATAACTACTCGATTTTGAATCCGGCAAAGGTTCAGTACGGGGCTATGAAGCTCTGCATCCGTATAGGTTTTGCTATCCTCTATGCGTCGTAAATCGGTCGATAAGCGAAGTCGTTGCAATCCCTGATTAGCGGCTTTATTTACCCAGACATTGCCCTCACCATCTTCGTCTAGTTGCCGGACTGGAGCCGAAAAACCATCCACTTTGTGAGCGAAAACCCACTTCCCATGAGCATCTTTCTGATAAATACATAAGCTTGTGTAGGTTCCCTGAATGAGTTTATCCGGATAGTTTTTCAACCGGCTCAATACCCAACCGCCGGTAATATCAGACAATAGCTGAGCCTGTGTTCCTTCAATCCGAAAGGTTCCTTTATTATGTCCACACAAGAGCTGATTATCCACAACGGCCAGATCCCAAACTTGCCCCTGCGTACCCGCGATTAACCGAAAAGGCTCACTTGCCCGGCTCAAGGGTTTGTAATAAACGCCCTGATTAGTACCCAGGTACAGATTATCACCATAATGAGCCATATCATATACGGTCCCCAGATCATCGGCATGATCGATAAAATAGTGAATGGGGGAACTCAAATTGATCAGATCGATTCCTTTATCCAGACCCACCCACAGGTTATGATCGGCATCCTGACACATGGATAGAACAGTATTGTTTTGCAGACCATTTTTTTGATTGAAATGATACTGAATCCTACCATCGGCGGTTGCAATCAGAACGCCATTCAGCAATGTACCAAACGCATAGAGTCCGGGACCAATCAGCAATCCCCGATTAAGTCGATTCCGCTGCATAAAGTCATTAATCTGAACATTAAAGGGTCTAAACGTCTTCCCATCATAGCGATACAAAGCCCGTTCTGTACCGATTAGAATATCCTTATCGCCAATGGGCAAAATAGTATTGACGGTTTCCCGGCCCAGAAATGTACTACCCTCAATAAATCGATACTGATCGCCCTGTAACTCAAAAAGTCCTTTCTCCAGGACTTCCAGAAGCAGTCGATTACGAACCTTATGAACGAATAGCACTGTGGCCGGGGGCTGTAACAATTGAACCTTACCCTGTTGATACCGATAAATAAAGGCGAAAGATTGAAATAAAACTCCCTGGGGCGTAATTAGGATATTCCATATTTCCTCATTTCGAAAGGCCTGCTCCCGAATCAATGAGACGAGCGAATGGTATACCAATTTACCCTGCTCGTTGGGAAACCAATACCCAAATTCACCCAAAGCCCCTGTATAAATCCGGCCTTCTTCGTCCACTGCTACTGATCGAACGCGCTGCTTTCGGGGTAACTCATACACTTTCCAACTACTGCCATCAAACTCGAGTAACCCCTTCGAATTGGCAAAATAGAGAAAGCGCGTTTTTCTATTTTGGGCAACTCCCCAATTCTGGTTGTATGCCCCGTACATCTGCTTGGTGTACTGAATCAACTCAGGCCCACAGAAACTGTAGGGCGACTGAGCAACTACAAACCGGCTACCGAAAGCCAGCAAAAGACAGATAAAAAGCTGTCGAAAAATGATCGACATAAAATGGCGTTTAACCTCACCCATACGAATCACATAAAAGGTCATGATGTGTTAAAAAACATCGAAATCAGGCTAAAAAAGCCAATATGATGTGGTAATGATGTAGGCCCGTTTTAGGGACCAAGTTACAACTACCCTACTTTTGTGCAAAAATTTATTAGAAAGTTAGTGCTCTTTTTTTTTGTTATAGGCGCAGTAAATCACTCACCTATTAACAATGTAGGCTGTAGTAATAACGGCTTAACTACGAATAGTTATGGAAAACATTTCACTTCATCAGCAGCTCCAAAGGCGCGTAGTCCTGCTCATAGGCTTACTCGTCCTGCTCTTTTTTCGACCAGCTTTGGCAGAAATGCCCCAGGCTGGAGGGCCCCCTATCCGTATTACGGGTAAGGTAACAGACGGTGCGTCAACAGTTGGCATACCAGGGGTTACAATACAGGTAAAAGGAACCACGACGGGTACTGTCACTGATGGTACTGGTGCTTTTTCAATTCAGGCCGAAGACAACGCCACCCTCATTTTTTCAAGTATTGGTTACCAGAAGGTCGAAATCGCAGTCGGTGGTCGAACAACAATCAATGTCCCTTTAGCAGAAGACACCAAATCTTTGAATGAGGTAGTGGTCGTCGGGTATGGCACGCAACGCAAATCGGATGTTACGGGGGCAACGGTCACCATCAAAGGCGATGAATTAATAAAACAGCCTGTTTTAACAGCTACTCAGGCACTTCAGGGTAAGGCGGCCGGGGTTCAGATCATCAGCAGTGGACAGCCGGGTAGTTCACCTGTGGTTCGAATTCGGGGAACGGGTAGCGCCTTGGGTGGTACGGCGGCTCTATTCGTTGTCGATGGTGTGTTAACCGATGATATTTCAAACATCAATACCGCCGATATTGTCAATGTCGATGTACTCAAAGATGCGTCAGCAACAGCTATTTATGGATCACGCGGGGCAAACGGTGTCGTAATCATTACCACCAAACGGGGTACGGTTGGCAAAATGACTGTGAATTACACAGGCAACGCGGGTTTTCGGATGCCTTCCTACCTAGTTCCGATGGCCAATTCTACCGAATACGCCAACTACGTCAGTGCCGCCACGGGCAACATCGTTAGTCCGGGAACGACCTCTACGGACTGGTACAAACAGATTCTACGAAACGGCTTCCAGCAGAATCACGGCATCTCCATAAACGGTGGCACCGAGAAATCGACCTACTTCCTGAGCGCGGGTTATTATACCGATCAGGGGCTTGTCATCGACAATCAATACAAACGGTTTTCAATTCGGGCCAACAACGATTTCACGTTCAACAAATACGTTAAAGTAGGCATATCGGCGTCCTATGCCAATGGTGATAATCAAATTGCCAATCTCGGAACAGCTTACAATGATGCCTACCGGGCTGCACCGCTCATTCAATCCAAAGTGAATGGCAAGTATGGTAACACATCGGTTTACCAGAATGTAGGTAATCCACTATTGGATATTGAGAACAATAACAACCATGCCACAGACAACCGGTTGCTAGGATCAGCCTATCTCGAAATCAAGCCCGTTGACTGGATTACCTACCGCACGAATATTGGTGGCGACTGGGTTAACCTCAATACTCGCGAGTACAATTATCAGTTCAACAACGATACAACCACCTTTATCAATCCCGGTGGTAATCAGCGAAACCCCAACAGCAACCTGAAGTTCATTAACACCCGAACCTTTCACTGGACCTGGGATAACCTGATCACGTTCAACAAGAAGTTTGATAAGCATGCCTTAACCGTGCTGGTTGGTACAACGGCAGAAAAGTACACACTTACCAGCTTTACGGCCTTCCGAAAAGATGTTCCAGCCGCACAAAACCTGTGGTATATCAACACCGGGAATGCCAATACATCGACCAACGATGGCTCTGGCGATCAATATAACCGGAATTCATACATCGGTCGGGTTAATTACAATTACAACGATAAGTACCTGTTCACGGCAACCATTCGGGCCGATGGGTCATCCCGTTTCCCGGCTCAGAATCGCTGGGGTTATTTCCCCTCGGTAGGCGCAGGTTGGGTGATCAGCAATGAAAGTTTCATGTCGAGTCAGCAGATTTTCGACCTGCTAAAAGTACGGGCTAGTTGGGGTAAAGTGGGCAACGACCGGATTCCGACCGATGCCTATACTGTAACGGTGGCACCTAATCTGGCTTACCCATTTGGTGGTGGCATTGCGACGCCCGGAAGCGCCATTACCCAGATCAAAGACCCGAATGTAAAATGGGAAACCACCGAAGAAGCCGATTTAGGAGTTGAATTCACGGCACTGACCGGAAAACTCACGGGCGAAATCAACTACTACAACAAGAAATCCCGTGACCTGCTGATCAATGTCAAAGTGCCATCTGTATCAGGTGATGCCGATGGGGTCGTTCTAACCAATGCCGCTTCGATTCAGAATCAGGGTTTTGAATTTACGCTGAACTGGCGGGGCAAAATCACCAACGATCTTTCCTACCGAATTGGGGGTAATGCCACGTTGAATCAGAACAAAGTTATTGGCCTGAACGGTGGACAACCCATTCTCGACGGAGGCATCGGGGCTAACCAGCAATACACTACCCGAACCGATAATGGACAACCCGTTGGTAGCTTTTATGTATTGCAGGTACTCGGCGTTTTCCAGAACGCAGACGAAGTAGCGAATTACAAAAACGCAGCGGGGCAGGCTATTCAACCATCGGCCAATGCGGGTGACTTTAAGTACCAGGACACCAATGGCGACGGCAAGATCGACGACAACGACCGGGTATTTGCCGGATCGTACCAACCGAAAGCCTATTTCGGTTTGAATCTGGGATTGACTTACAAAAGTTTCGACTTGAGTGTTGATTTCTACGGCAACGTAGGCAACCAGATTTACAACGGCAAACGGGCATTCCGTCAGAGCGCACTAGACAACGTCGAGAAGTCAGTTGCATACAAGCGCTGGTCGGCGGGTAGTGGTATTCAGACCGAACCAGCCGCCAACAGCGGCAACCTCCCCCCTTCTACCTACTTCATTGAATCGGGCAATTTCGCGCGGATCAACAACCTGACGTTGGGTTATCGCGTACCCAATGCGGTATTGAAAAAAATAGGCGCTAGCAACGTGCGTGTTTTTGTGACGGGTCAGAATTTATTCACGCTCAAAAAATACAGCGGCTTTACCGCAGAGCTACCTGGCTTTAGCGCTACCAGCAGCGCCGGTATCGTAACGACAGGCAGCCCAACTACCCAGGGAATTGAATTAAACGCCTATCCAACTCCCAGTACGCTTGTGGCTGGGCTAAACATTGGCTTTTAACCGACTCGACAGACATGAAACGTATAACATTTCTTTATATAAGCACGGGCTTCGCAGCTTTATTACTGACGGCTTCCTGTCAGAAAAGTTTTCTGGATGTGCCCGTTCAAGGTCAGGCAACAACCGCTACTGACCCCAATCTGGCAATCAATCTGGTGACGGGCGTGTATAACAGCCTGTACAACAGTGAGGCTTTTGGCGGAGACGGGGGCGATGTACACGGCATCAGCTTCATTGCGGCTACGAACATCATTTCCGACGACGCCGACAAGGGTAGTTTCGATAGTGATCAGCCAAGCCTGAAGGATATCGACAATTTTACGACAACGCCAACCAATAACTTCGTAGCGGCTTTATGGAATGGCTATTACAGTGGCATTTCTCGAGCCAATCAGGCACTGGCCGCCCTTCAAACAGCTTCTATAGATGCCACAACCAAGACTCGACTTATTGGAGAAGTTCGGTTTATTCGCGGCTACTACTACTTCAACCTGGTTCGCTTTTTTGGTAAGGTGCCCAAAGTAGTTCGGGTACCCAAAGACGCACAGGATGCTAATACCGACCCCGCGTTTCAGACAAGGGCTCCAGTCGACACGATTTATAATGTCATCACGCAGGACCTCCAATATGCTATTGCCAATTTACCGCTACGGGCACAGGCGGGCGTAGGTCATGCGAATAAAGGAGCAGCCCAGGCGCTTCTGGCCAAAACTTATCTCTATCGTAAAAACTGGCAGCAGGTACAGGCGCTCACGCAAGAGGTGATCAATTCGGGTCAATATTCATTGGTGCCCGATTACACGACCATCTGGCGGTATGTGGGTGACAATAACAGTGAGTCCATTTTTGAAACCCAGAGTGGCACCTTCAATAACGGCGACATTGCCGTTGGTGGTTATTGCACCTGGCAGGGGCCACGCGTTGGTGGAAAAGGCGGCTGGACCGATTTAGGTTTTGGTTTCGATACCCCAAGCCAGAGTTTGGTAAACGCTTATGAAACGGGCGACAAGCGCAAAGCCTCCACCATTATTACTATTGACAATAGTGGCAAACACGTTGGAACGGTATTGTATGATGGATTCCGCATTCCCAGCGCCGATTCAGTACAGAACCTCTACTACAACTACAAAGCCTATGCCAGCGAGAACCCAAGCATAGAACCGTACCTGGGCAACCGCGACAAAAAGCAGAAAAATGTCCGTCTACTGCGCTATGCGGACGTGTTGCTCATGAATGCCGAAGCCAATAACGAATTAGGCCAATCGGCAACGGCGATTACTTATCTAAACCAGATACGTACCCGCGCCGGGTTAGCCGCGACCAAAGCGGCTGCTCAGGGCGACCTGCGTACAGCTATCTGGAACGAACGCCGGATTGAACTGGCCATGGAACACGACCGCTTCTTCGACTTAGTCCGAACAGGTCGTGCTGCTCAAGTGATGCAGGCTGCCGGCAAGAATTTCGTGGCGGGTAAAAACGAATTGCTGCCCGTACCGAGTCTGCAAATCCAATTGAGTGGTGGCAAACTGGATCAGAATCCTGGCTATTGATGATTTCTTGCTTTTGTCATCCCTCCTGCGTCGGGATGACAAAAACGCCAATACAAACAACTGAATACAAGCTTTTTCGATTACAATCAAACCCAATTTCCAAGTACAATTAAAACCAATTTATCATGAAAACGAGACAAATCTCAGCGTGGGTGATGGCAGGGCTGGTAATGAGTGCAGCGTTTACCTCCTGTAAGAAAAGTGATGATGTGGCTACGCTACCGCCTATTGGTGGTTATAATACCTCTAATGATGTAGCCGCAACCAACCTGTTGGCTCACTGGTCTTTTGAAGGGACTACAAACGAGGATATTTCAAAAACGGCAGCAACAACTGCAAAAAACAATACATTCGGCACCGGAGGACCTAAAGGTCAGTCTCTGAGCCTAGCCAGTGGTTTTCTAGTATATCCAACTATCAATGCTTTAAGTAGTGCCAACGCCATTTCAAGTGTAACGGTTAGTGCCTGGATAAATGTAGCTAATAATGGAAAGACAGGATCGTCTGTTTTTGCCCTAACTCAGGCGCAAGCGACCCAAGCCGATTGGAACCAAGGGCCTATAAATATGTATGTTGAGACAGGGGCTCCGCTTACTAAAAGTGATACATTGGCGCTTCATGCAGCTTTTCATACATACTCAGGAGGCAATTATAGTCTTGGGGGAGACAACATAAATGATTATGGTGTTCGGGGAACTGATTTCCAGACTGTAAAAGGGGGAGGCAAATGGATTCATTATGTTATGGTGTATGATGGCAGTGGCTCAAACATTGACATCTACGCTAATGGCCAACTCGTCTCAAATAAAAATTTCCGAAATCGAACCACGGGTACTCCTCCCGTAGGAATTGGCCCCATCACGCTGGCGACTCCAACACAAGTTCTGATTGGTGGCTGGCCAAATGTGGACACGGGGTATCCAAAATCAGCTAATCAAGCGTTTCAGGGATTGTTTGTAGGTTCGATTGATGAAATCCGAGTATATAACAAAGCACTATCAGGTACTGATATTGGCTCTCTGTATCAACTCGAATCAGCAGGACGCTAAGCCCAAAAAAGACATACCATCAAGGGCTGTTTTCAGGATGAAAACAGCCCTTATTACTAACGTTCTGAAAACGAGATATGAATAATACCAAATTAATTGGGCTACTTTTTCTGGTAGTCGCTGGCTTATCCTGCAAAAAAACGCAGGATGTTGAGCCGCCTGAATCATTTTACTTCCATTCAGTTCAGGTAAACGGGCAAGCATCATCAAGCATGAACTTTCAGAATGTTGGTGCCAATCCAGTCATAACGATATCTTTTTCGGCCCCCCTTCAAAAGGAATCCGTTGCAAAAGCTATTCAGCTCGCCCTGAAATCGACGGGAGTATCTGTTCCCTTAAACTATACCGTTTCCAGTGGCGATACGGTTATAACAGCAACCCCTCAGAGTTCACTTAGCGCACTGACAGCTTACCAGTTTACCGTACAACCAACGCTAACATCAGCCCGGAATTCGGTTTTGAATTCTACCGTAACAGTCAACCTGACAACATCTTTCGATAACACCGATAAATTTCCGCGTATCAGCGATTCGCTCCTACTTGATCTTGTTCAGAAACAAACGTTTAAGTATTTCTGGGATTTTGCCCATCCGGTTTCAGGTCTGGCTCGTGAGCGTAATTCGTCGGGCGACATCGTTACATCGGGTGGTAGTGGTTTTGGAATTATGACGATTCTGGTGGGGATAAACCGGAATTTTATCACTCGTCAGCAAGGATTGACCCGGCTCACGACAATCACGAATTTCCTGACCAACAACGCGAAACGGTATCACGGTGCCTTTCCGCACTGGCTCAATGGGGCAACGGGGGCAACGGTGCCCTTTAGCACCAAAGACGATGGAGCCGATCTGGTCGAAACATCGTATCTGATGCAAGGGCTATTAACCGCCCGACAGTATTTCAACAGTACAACCAATGCCGATGAGATCGCCTTACGAAAAAGCATAAATGCCCTATGGGACGGCGTTGAATGGAATTGGTTTACCAAAAACGGCACCGAAACCAACTTGTATTGGCACTGGTCGCCCAACTACAATTGGGACATGAATCTGCCCATTCGTGGCTGGAATGAGGCCTTAATTACCTATGTGCTGGCGGCTTCGTCCAATACGTCACCCATCGCCAAAACCATTTACGACAACAGTTGGGCGCAAAACGGCCAAATGAAGAATGGGAACAGCTATTATGGCATAAAACTCCCACTGGGACCAGCTTATGGAGGCCCGCTGTTCTTCTCCCAATATTCCTTTTTAGGGATCAATCCGCATGACCTGACGGATACCTACGCCGATTATTGGCAACAAAACACAGCCCATTCGCAGATTAACTACACGTATTGCAAAACCAACCCAAAACAATACAGCGGCTATAGTGCTGACTGCTGGGGCCTAACCGCCAGCGATCAACAGGATGGCTACTCCGCCCGTGATCCAACAAACGATAACGGCACAATTGCCCCAACGGCAGCCCTATCGTCGATGCCCTACACGCCTACCGAGTCGATGCAGGCGCTCCGGTTTTTCTATTACAAACTGGGCGATAAAATCTGGAAAGACTACGGCTTTGTCGATGCCTTCAATTTAAGCAACATCTGGTTTGCCGATTCATTCTTAGCCATCGATCAGGGGCCCATTATCGTAATGATTGAAAATCAACGCTCGCAACTGCTCTGGAAATTATTCATGAGCTGTCCCGAAGTCAAGAAAGGCATGAAAGGCCTGGGTTTCCAAAGCCCCAATCTGAATTGATACTGTAGCGCGGCTTTCCAGCCGCGCTACAGTTATCCAAAAACGAATTATGAAAACACTTTTCTTCTTTTTCCTGACCATAAGCATCGCTTTTGCCCAGCCGCAACCAACTTACAGGTTCACGGCAGCAGACAATGCATTTCTGGATAGTCTTCAACGAGATACATTCCGGTATTTCTGGGATACAACAAATCCCGAAAATGGTCTGATTCCCGACCGTGCGCCAACCAACTCATTTGCGAGTATTGCCGCTGTGGGTTTCGGCCTTACCTCTTACCTGGTAGGGGTCGAGCGGGGTTATATTACTCGTACACAAGCCGCAGAACGCACACTCAAAACCCTTCGCTTTTTCGCCAAAGCGCCCCAATCTGACAAAGCAACGGGCGTTACAGGCTATAAGGGATTTTTCTACCATTTTCTGGATATGAAAACCGGGGAACGCTTCAAGCAAGTTGAATTATCTACTATTGATACGGCGCTTTTACTAGGAGGTATATTAAGTTCTCAGACTTACTTCGACAAGAACACACCCGTTGAAACCGAAATCCGCCAGTTGGCCGAGCAGATTTATGCGCGTGTGGACTGGACCTGGATTCAGGCGCGTCGCCCGTTTGTATCAATGGGTTGGCATCCCGAAAAAGGGTTTATACCTGCCGATTGGAAAGGCTACAACGAAGGCATGTTGCTGTATGTATTGGCTCTAGGTTCACCCACTCACCCAGTTGGCGAAGACGTCTGGACTGCCTGGACTAAAAGCTACGATTGGGCAAATTTTCAGGGCCAGCAGCATGTCAATTTCGACCCGCTTTTTGGTCACCAATACTCCCACGTCTGGATCGATTTCCGAAGTATCAAGGATCAATACATGCAAACGAAAGGCATCGATTACTTCGAGAACTCGCGCCGGGCTACTTACGCGAATCGGGCCTACTGTGTAAAGAATCCGGCAAAATGGCAAGACTACAGCCCAACGATTTGGGGATTAACTGCCTGCGATGGCCCAAAAGATACAACCGTGTCTGATCGAAACTTCTTTTCGTATCGGGCGCGGGGAGCAGCCATTCAGCAAATTGTAGACGATGGCACTATTGCCCCTACAGCGGCAGGTGGGTCAATAGCCTTCGCTCCTGAAATCTGCCTGCCTGCGTTAAAAGCCATGAAGACGGATTACGGCAGCAAACTGTATGGACAATACGGTTTTCGGGATGCTTTCAATCCTACCTATCGTTATCCATCAGCTTATGCCAATGGCTCCACGGCCAACGGCTGGTTCGACATCGATTATCTTGGTATCGATCAGGGACCGATTCTACTCATGGCCGAGAACGCCCGAACAAATTTTGTTTGGAACCTGATGAAGCGAAATCCTCATATTCGCAAAGGGTTAGAACGCGCTGGTTTTACGGGAGGCTGGTTGAAGTAAAGAATTTATTGTTGTTATCTCGTCTTATTTTTCAAGACGATCAACGGCAAATGCGTATCCCAGGTCGGTTTCAATCCTTCCTGAATGATGAATGTTTTCGAGAAATTACCGAGAACAATATCGGCATCGCCATCCTGATCAATGTCGTTCACGTCCATACAAATCCAGCGCCCATAGTCGCTGACGGGCATAACATGCGGACTAAACTGTAACGGTTTTTGTTGTTCAAAAATCAGGCAACCTTCGGATGGATCATCCTTGAAATCAGCGAAGAAGGCTATCGTCGCAATGTCCAAATCACCGTCCTGATCGAAGTCGGTGGCGACGGCTTTGGTGCAGCCGTTTATAGGATAGAAATAGGCTTGTTTGTATCGAAAATCGCCCTGATTGAGGTAGATATAGACGCCATGATAGGGTTTCAGTACTTTCGAATAGTCGCTGTTATCGCCACAGGTGTACAAAATATCCAAACGGCCATCTTTGTTAAAATCAACTAGTTGACAACTGGTTGAGCCATAAACCGCCGGAAACCGAAGCAGGTTTCGTTCGGTAAATCCACCTTTTTTATCGTTCAGGAATAGCCAGACGCCCTCATCGGCATGGGCAAACAAAACCATTAGATCGGGCCAACCGTCAGCGTTATAATCCCCAACAACGGCCTGACTAGCACCCGGTACTTCTTTAATGGGCAATTTCGAAAACTGGTGATTAGCCTGCTGTTTCAGCCAGTACAAGCCCCCTTTCAAATGCCCAAATCCGCAAACAACCCAGTCCGTCAGCCCATCCTTGTTAAAGTCGGCGGATACAGTTTGTAAAGGTCTTGGTAAATCGATGGCAACTGCCGATGAATCTGCCTTGCCCTGACCAGTCGATGGGAGAAGGATAAGCTCCCCTTTTTCTATATCAGCGGCTTTCATTGTGCCCAATGTGGTGAACAACTCACGCTCGTTGCCCGTGGCATCTCGAAAAAACTGGGCATTAACCGCAGCTGAATTGAGCTGTCGAAATAAGGCCGGTTTCAACTGTTGATCCCAACGCGTTACGTCACTTCGAAACGCATCGCTGGAGAACAATCGATGGCCAATTGTATCAATAGCCACCAGCGTTGTCATGGCCGTTTGGGACGTATCGGCCTGCGGTTTTTCCAACGCAAACATGGCCCAATCATCTACAGTAGATTCCGGCTTATCGGCAGGTTTTAGTTTCTCAGGAGCCAGCGCCTGATAATACGCCATCAGTTTTTGCCAATCGTTAAACGAAATCGCAGATTTGGGTCCCGCATAATACAAGCCATCCGCCGGGTAAACCTCCAGTCCCAGGTTCACTGCCATCGCGGGCAAAACATGCTTTACCCACGTTTCTTTATCCAATAGCTCTGGTGCTGGCAGCTGGTGGCACGATGCGCAATGTTTTTGAGCCAACTGTTTGCCTTCGGCAATAACCGGGTTATTCAGTGCAGCATCCTTACCAGATTGGCAACTGCCAACCAGTATTCCAGCAACGGCTAACGTTAGAATCCAGGTATAGGCTTGACTCAACGGCGTTTTTTTCGAAATCATTATTGCAAACCCTGACTTTGTAAAGAAAATAGAACGCAGATCGATATGATTAATCTACGATTTCAGCTATCATATTGATCTGCGTTCTATACTTAAGTTACTGGCGCTGCCCAACCAGATTAAGGATAAAGGCGTACTCTAACGCGATTTCTTTCAACGCCTGGAACCGGCCCGATGCACCACCATGACCGGCTTCCATATTGGTATGAAGTAACAATTGATTGGTATCGGTTTTCAAAGCCCGAAGCTTGGCCACCCATTTAGCAGGCTCCCAATATTGTACCTGAGAATCGTGCAGGCCAGTCGTTACGAGCAGGTTAGGATAGGCTTTCTTTTCAACATTATCGTAGGGCGAATACGACAACATATAGTCGTAATAGGCCTTATTTTTGGGATTACCCCACTCCTCAAATTCGCCCGTGGTAAGCGGAATGCTCTCGTCGAGCATCGTTGTAACAACATCTACAAAGGGAACAGCCGCTACAACGCCCCGATACAGTTGTGGAGCCTGATTGATAATGGCACCCATTAGCAAACCACCAGCGCTACCGCCCATAGCAAAGAGTTTATCGGCACTGGTGTACTTGTTTTTAATCAGGTATTCCGACACGTCCACAAAGTCGTTAAACGTATTTTTCTTCTTCAGCATCTTCCCATCTTCGTACCAACGCCGACCCATTTCCTGCCCACCCCGAATGTGCGCAATGGCGAAAATGAAACCCCGATCGAGCAAACTCAGGCGCGTAGAACTGAAACCGGGATCGGTTGAGTAGCCGTAGGAACCGTAAGAATATTGCAGCAAAGGTGCTGTACCATCTTTCTTTGTCCCTTTTCGATACACTAACGAAACGGGCACCTTTACCCCATCGCGAGCAGTAGCGTACACGCGCTCCGATACGTAATTGTTCTTATCAAAGCCACCCAAAACTTCCTGTTGCTTCTTCAGGGTTTTCTCCTTCGTATCCATGTTATAGTCGAAGGTGGAATTAGGCGTTGTCAATGACGAGTAACTATACCGGAGGATATTCGTATTAAAATCGGGATTATAGCCGATGCCTGCCACATAAGCTGGTTCGCCGAAATCGAGGTATTCGTCGGCCTTCGTTTTTTGGTTAATGACCCGAATATTTGTTAACCCTGCTTTACGTTCCCCCAAAACAAGGTGATTCACAAACACATCCATATTGGCCAAATACACATCAGGACGGTGGGCAATTACCTCTTTCCAGGCAGTCCGATCGGTTGTTTTCCCTTCCGGCACTTCCATGAGCCGGAAGTTTTCGGCTTTCCAGTTCGTACGAACGTAAAACTTGTCGTTATAATGAACAATATCATATTCGTGTCCTTTTTCGCGCGGTAAAAACACCTTGAACTCACCGGTTGGTTTACTGGCTTCCAGAAGTCGATATTCCGTTGAAACGCCATTGTGATCGGAACCAATGGTGATGTACTTCTTTGATTTTGAGCGACCCAGATCCATGTAAAACTGGTTGTCTTTCTCTTCGTAGACCAGTACATCGGCCTTCGGATCAGTGCCCAGCACATGCCGGTACACCTGATAACCGAGCAACGTTTGTGGGTCTTTTTTGATGTAAAAGAGTGTCTTGTTATCTGTCGCCCAAGCAAAGCTACCGCCTTCGGTATCGGGGATGGATTCGGGATAGAGTTTACCTGTTTTCAGATTTTTAATCCGTAAGGTATATAGTCGCCGACTAACGGTATCCTCCGCAAAAATGGCCAACTCGTCATTGTCTGACACTTCATACCCTCCGAGCTGATAGTAGTTATGCCCTTTGGCCATGACGTTGCCATCGAATAGTATCTCTTCGGCGCCTTCCAGCGAGCCTTTTTTACGGCAATAAATTGGGTATTCGCCCCCCGTAATGTATCGGCTGTAGTAGTAATAAGCGCCTTCCTTGTAGGGTACAGACTCATCCTGCTGCTTAATCCGCCCTTTCATCTCGTCGAACAGCTTGGTTTGCAGATCTTTTACAGGCGCCAATACTTGATCGAGGTAGGTATTTTCAGCGTTTAAGTACTTGATAACCTCCGGATTTTCGCGTTCGTTGAGGTAGTAATAATTATCGATCCGCTTATGACCGTTTGTAATCAACTCTTTCGGTTTGATAGCCGCTTTGGGCGGAGTTATCGCTGGATTCTGTGCCTGAGTCATGCTGTATAGCGTGAGGAAATTTATAAGTAAGAGACAAGTCCGTTTCATAGAAGGACGTCGTTTCAGTTTGTTTCGGAAGATCGACAGTAAAAATAGAGGATGATTAACGAAACCTATACGATTTTTGAAACCTTATAAGTTAACTATGCTTGAACTTGTTGTTGCTCATTATACCGAAAACCTGAACTGGCTTCGGAACATCCCCGCTACTTTGCAAAAAACCGTTTATAGCAAAGGCCCTGACAGCGAAGCAGAGCATACCGTCATTCCTTTACCTAATGTTGGCCGAGAAGCTCATACGTACCTGCACCATATTGTCAATCGTTATGACACCTTAGCCGAATGGACTATTTTTTGC
Source organism: Spirosoma litoris (assembly GCF_054776755.1). NCBI lineage: Bacteria > Pseudomonadati > Bacteroidota > Cytophagia > Cytophagales > Cytophagaceae > Spirosoma > Spirosoma litoris. The sequence goes on from NZ_BAAHBI010000046.1 coordinate 22,898, forward strand.
CAGGGGAAACCGTTCGATCATGCGTACGATTTCAAAAAAACGCTGCGAGATATGGCCGCCAACGCTTTGGTATTAAAAAATAAAGAATTCCACTGGCTCGGTCACCTGATTGATACCGACGACAACCAGGGACAGCGGCTCTTTCAGCCCTGGAGCAAAAATGAAGATGGTCGCGGCCTCGATCTGGTTGGGTTTCATCGTGCTCTTTTCGATAATGATGGGCCACCTCTATACACCTTTGTGCTGGGCGCCCAATTTGCTATTCATCGCAACCTTTTGCAGCAAAAGCCCGTATCGTTCTACGAACGCGCTTTAGAGGTGTCAGTAGCCTTTCCTGATGCGGCCCATTGTTTCGAGCGAAGCTGGGATCGCGTTTTTGATGTAGTCGGCATTGATCCTGACTGGCTGGACGGACGTTTAACGGTCCAACTAAAACCAATGAAACACCAGCAGATTGGTTAAACTAAAACCGCCATTAAGAGGCCTCTTTTTCATTTAGCTTGATTAATATTGATTTATTGAGCCCCGTTTAATAGAAAATACACCACGAATGGTGTCACTTAGATAAATTTTATACTTTTTCGCCAGTCTATCCGAACGCTTTTGCAGGTTCGTGCGTCTAATCAGTCAGCATCGAAATCAGTTGCCTTTTCTGTATCTTTAGCCAAGAATTCTACCCATCCTCTCATGGCCCGAACATTTTACGTGCCCCGATTTAGGCTCGTGCTGTTCTGTATCGGTACTGCCGGTACGCTAACCGCTTTTTACCCCAACAAACTTTCTTTTCAGAAGGCATTTACGCGAATCAATAAAGAGGTAAGTGAGCACAGTCGTGCCTACGAAACACTTGCCAACGCATCTGAACAAGTTGGTCACCGCCTAACGGGCAGTCCTAATGGCGCACGTGCCGAAGCTTATGCATTCAATTTATTATCGTCTTATGGCTTCAAAGAGGTTCGCTATGAGCCATTTGAGGTAGAAGCCTGGATGCGCGATACCGTTACGCTTTCTGTTGTTCCTAACAAAAGTGACAACTTCCGCGATGTCCCCGTCGTCTCACTGGCACACTCCCCCGTTGAAGCACACGTAGAAGGCGAGATCGTTGATGTAGGCAATGGCTTAGAAGGTGACTTTGCGGCTTTAAAAGGCAAACTAAAAGGCAAAGTCGCGCTGGTTAATATTGGTCTGGCTGCGCCAACAAAAGGAGCCCGAAATTTACACCGCTCCGAAAAAACAGCACTGGCTATTCAGTATGGCGCTTCGGGCGTTATTATGGTCAATTTAGTTCCTGGCAATGTGTTACTGACGGGAACGGCTTCGGTTACGGGCAAGCTAATTCCTGTTCCATCGGTCTGCATTTCCTATGAAAGTGGTGAAGCGCTGCGGTCCTGGATGCAGGAAGAGCGTGGTCCGTTTCATGCCCAGATTAACATGACGAATACCAGTCGAAAAATTCGGGCCCGAAATGTAGTCGCTACCCTGAAAGGCTCGAAATTTCCCGAAGAAAAAATCATTGTCGGCGGTCACCTGGATTCGTGGGATTTGGCTACTGGAGCGATTGACAATGGTATTGGTTCGTTTGCGGTTATGGATATTGCCCGAACGTTTAAAGCCCTGAAATTGAAGCCTAAACGGACAATTGAATTCGTCCTGTTTATGGGCGAAGAGCAAGGCTTACTCGGTTCTAAGGCCATGGTTGAAAACCTGAAAAAATCGAGTCAGTTAGACAATGTTCGCTACATGATGAACCTCGACATGACGAACGACCCGACGGGTTTGAATGCCTTTGGCCGTACCGATATGGTGGCATTTTTGAATGAGGTTGGCGAGATGATGAAGCAAGTCGAACCCGTATTTCCAAACCAGATGCAAAATCAGGCTGGGTTACACTCTGATCACCAACCTTTTATGCTCGAAGGGGTTCCGGTTGTGGGAATGAACGGCCATCTTGCCCGAGAAGTACTCGATTGCTATCATGCCAATTGCGACCGCATGAATCTTGTTAACGCCGACCAATTAAAAAATACGGTTCGGTACTCAACGATGCTTTTGTATGCGCTGGCTGATGCTGATGCCATTCCAACAAAACGCCAGACCGATACGCAAACCCGCGATTATCTGGTGACACAAGGCCTGCGTACACCGTTACAGATTGCCAACGAATGGCGCTGGAAAGAGTAATTTTCTAGTGAAAGAAAAATTGGGTATCGGTTAGGCAACGATGTTTTTGTTTATTTGTAGTACCATCGTGTCCTAACCCAGCCATGGCTAAAAATACCTTTCGTCAGCCCGAACGAGTTGCTAAACAAAAACAGCAACGGCGCAAACTCAAACTAGCCTCCTGGCTAAATGACGCCATTGGCCTCGATAGGCTTTTCGGCGAGGATAATGCCTGGCCAATTCAGCATATCGACCGCATTCTGTGGGTCACGTTTCTGCTCATTCTCTATATCGGCCTGAATCACAACGCCGAACGACTGGTTCGACGTATTCAGCGTACCAAAACACAGGTCGATGAACTGCGTTCTCAATTTACTGTGTTACAGGCAGATTTCAATAAAAGTGGTAAACAGTCTGAAATCAGCAAGCGCGTTGTTGAGCTTGGGTTAGCCGATAGCCAAACACCACCCCATAAAATCGTCGTCAAGTCAGATGAACATTAAACAGGACATTATTCAGCGGGCCAATCACATTTTCTATTTTGTCATTGCCCTCGCGTTATGCATCATCGTGCGCCTTGTATCTGTTCAGTACTTTAAGAAGGATTTAAAAGGTCGATTCTATAGCGCTCGGGTCGAAGAAACGTTAATCCGTCGCGATACTATTCCGGCCATGCGGGGTAACATCTATGCGAACGATGGAAGCTTACTGGCTACTTCGTTGCCAACTTACGTTGTCGGGCTTGACCCAACGATGGCGAAACCTGAATACTTTGATAAAAAAATAGATTCGCTGGCTCTTTTACTCGCCCGGATTTATCGCGATCGGTCTGTCAATGATTACAAAGACGATATTATTAACGCTCGCAAACATAAACGCCGGTACCTGTTATTGAACCGTCGGCGGGTTACGTTTAAGGAGCGGCAGGAAATGCTTAAATGGCCATTTTTCAGATCATCGGCCAAAGTCGCTGCTCGTGGTGGAGTTCTGCGCCCGTATTACGAGCGTTATCACCCTTATGGCCAGATGGCTGAGCGGACCATTGGCAACCTTAATGCTAAAACTAATCGAGGTCTGATTGGTCTGGAAGCCAGTTTCCAACCAGCTTTGGCGGGTAAAAATGCCGTAGGTCTAGTCGAAGTATTATCGGGAGGTATTCGAAAACCTGTTGAAGATGGACCTGATATGACGCCAGAACCCGGCATGGATCTGTACACGACGATCGACGTTAATTATCAGGATATGGCCGAATCGGCCCTGCGTTCAGCATTGGAAAAATACAATGCAGCCAAAGGTTGTGTCATTGTGATGGAAGTAGCTACCGGCGAAATCCGCGCGATGGCAAACCTCACCAAGCAGGGTGATGGCTATGTCGAAAATTTCAACCACGCGCTGGCCGATCGAACTGATCCCGGCTCAACGTTCAAGTTAGCCACCATGATGGCGTTGATGGAAGAGAAAGCTATTTCGCTCGATCAGTTAGTAGCTACCGGCAACGGCTCTACAACCTACAATGGATTAGGTATTCATGACGCCAGTCGTGCTGGTCATGGCACAATTACGGCTCGACAGGTATTCGAGAAGTCATCCAATGTTGGCACTCACTTGCTCATGCGCAGTTATTTCTACCGACGGCCCGACTTGTATTGCCAGTATCTCCGTCAGTTCCACCTGACAAAACCAACGGGTATCCATATGAAAGGGGAAGCCGTTCCCGTTGTACGCAACCCAGATATGAAGGGATGGAGCAAAGTGTCGCTCACATCAATGTCTTACGGATACGAAATGCAGATTACTCCTTTGCAAATGCTGGCGTTTTACAATGCGGTAGCCAATGACGGTCACTGGGTTCGCCCCGTTATTGTGAAACAGATCAAGCTCGCCAATGAGATCATTGAAGATAACAAGCCTTACGTAGCTCCAGAAGCGATCTGCTCACCGGCCACAATTCGCAAAGCCCAGCAATTACTCCGGGGTGTGGTTGTTCAGGGAACGGCGAAGCACATCAACAACCCCTATTACGCCATTGCCGGAAAGACGGGCACCGCGCAGAAAATCGTCAATGGGAAATATCAGGTAGGCAAATATTATACATCGTTCATTGGTTATTTCCCAGCCGATAACCCTAAATACAGCATGGTTACAGTAGTCGACAGCCCGCAAGGCGAAAACATTGATTTACTGTATGCGGGTGCCGTAGCAGCTCCCGTATTCAAAACCGTAGCCGACCGGATTGTAGCCTATGATTACAGTATACACTCGCCAATAAAGGCCCGCTCATCAAGCCCACGCTCAACAACAGGTTTGATGGCTGGCTACGCAGATGATCTCCACACAATTAGTTCAACGCTGAACATTCCCAACGAGCCATCAACCGAAGGCTGGGTTGAGTCATCATCAGGCGGGCGCTGGAAATCGCGCACAACCCGACCCGATCAGGTACCCGATGTACGCGGATTAACACTACGAGACGCGCTATTCCTGCTCGAAAATCGGGGCTTCCGGGTGTCCGTGGAAGGTCGTGGAAAAGTTAAAGAGCAATCTGTTTCGCCAGGGGTAGGCATCGAAAAAACAATAGGCAAGCCCATAACGCTAACACTAGGCTAATTTATAGAAAGGACTTGACCCGCAAATTAGGTAGTCCCGCACGCAAACCGTTTTTTTGCAAACGCCAAACGAGCACTCTGTTCGTTCTATTCGTATGCAACTTAAAGACCTCTTTTATAAAATTCCTCTGCTGGCTACATCAGGCAGCATGAATACCGAGATTACCAACCTGACCATGGACTCCCGCAAAGTTGGGGCCGGTAGTTTGTTTATTGCCATTCGTGGAACCGTAGCTGATGGCCATAACTTTATCCAAACCGCTATTAGTCAGGGAGCGGCCGCTATCCTATGCGAAGAATTGCCTTCCGAAATTGATCCATCTGTAGCCTATGTAGCGGTTCAGAATTCGGCTCGAGTGATGGGGTTAGCTGCGGCAAATTTCTACGAACATCCCTCCCAGAAACTAAAACTTGTGGGCGTCACCGGAACGAACGGCAAAACATCTGTTGCCACTTTACTCTTCCGACTGTTTCGCACCCTGGGCTATCGCTGCGGATTACTGTCTACGGTTCAGAATCAGATTGACGATGAGGTGATTCCGGCCACCCATACTACGCCCGATGCAATCACTATGAATCAGTTACTGGTGAAAATGCGCATGCATGGTTGTACACACGTATTTATGGAAGTCAGTTCACATTCCGTTGTGCAGGAGCGTATTGCGGGCTTGCATTTTGCAGGGGGCATTTTCACGAATATTACCCACGACCACCTCGATTTTCACGGAACGTTCGATAATTATATTCGGGCAAAAAAAGGATTCTTCGATCAACTGCCAGCATCTGCCTTCGCGTTAACTAATGTTGACGACAAGCGTGGGTTAGTGATGCTCCAGAACACAGCAGCTCGTAAAGAGACTTACTCCTTACAAACATTGGCTACCTTCAAGGGTAAAATCCTGGCCGATAGCTTGTTTGGCCTTCATATGCTAGTTGATGATAGCGAGGTCTGGTTTAAATTGATCGGTCGCTTCAATGCCTACAATCTGCTAAGTGTTTATGGCGCGGCAGTCTTATTGGGCGAAGAGCCAACCGATGTATTAACCTTATTATCAGGCATCAAACCACCCCGAGGGCGCTTTGAACAGGTTGTTTCCGATACTAAAATTGTTGGTATCGTCGATTATGCGCATACGCCCGATGCGTTACAAAACGTACTGGAAACGATTAATGAATTGCGTCAGGTTGATGAACAAGGGTATTTTCCGCAGATCATTACCCTGGTTGGCTGTGGTGGCAATCGCGATGCAGCCAAGCGTCCCATTATGGCCGGAATCGCCTGCAAGTTTAGCGATCGCGTTATTCTGACGTCCGACAATCCGCGCAATGAAGAACCAATGGCAATCCTGGAACAGATGCAGGCGGGTGTACCTCTAGTTGATGTAAAAAAAACACAAACTATTGAGGATCGACACGAAGCTATCCGCAAAGCCGTTTCCCTCGCCCATCCCCACGATATTATTCTGGTTGCCGGTAAAGGCCACGAAACCTATCAGGAAATTAAAGGGGTCAAATACGACTTCGACGACCGTGCCGTGCTACAAGAGGCTTTCTCAGAACGCGGAAATCAGTAACTTTGCCATTGAGTGATTGAATGATTGAGTGATTGAGTGACACAGGTCATTTAATCACCGCTCCGGCGCTCCGGTCAATCATTCAATCACTCAATCACTCAATTACTTATGCTCTATTACCTCTTCCAGTTTCTCGACGAACGTTACAACTTCCCTGGTGCCGGGGTTTTCCAATATATTTCCTTTCGTGCACTCGGTGCAGTTATAACTTCGCTACTCATTGCGGCAGTCTTTGGTCGGCGTATTATTGACATACTCCGTAATCTGCAAATTGGCGAGTCTATTCGCGACCTTGGCCTGGAGGGGCAAATGCAAAAACGAGGCACCCCAACGATGGGTGGCTTTATTATTCTGGCTTCCTTGTTGATTCCGGCTCTATTATTCGCTAAACTATCTAACGTTTATGTGGTTCTGGCGCTTGTTTCGACTGTCTGGACAGGCATGATTGGCTTTCTCGACGACTATATTAAAGTCTTCAAGAAAAATAAAGAAGGTTTACAAGGCAAGTTCAAAGTTGTCGGTCAGGTGGGTTTGGGCTTAATTGTTGGCCTTACGTTATCGTTTAATGAGTACGTCAAAATCCGAAAATACGCTCCCCGGCTCCTCAGTACCTCAAACGTACCTGATATCTATACCGACATTAAATCCACGTTGACGACGGTACCCTTCGTTAAAAATAATGAGTTCGATTATAGTTCGCTTCTGTTCGGATTTGTACCGGACAGTTATACCTGGATCGTGTATGTACTGATTTGTATTTTCATTATTACGGCGGTCTCTAATGGAGCGAACATTACGGACGGTATTGATGGATTAGCAGCCGGCACTTCCGTTATTATCGGCCTGACTATTGGCGTATTAGCTTATTTGTCAGGGAACAAAGTTTTCTCGCAATACTTGAACATCATGTATATCCCGAATGCGGGGGAGCTGGTGATTTTCTGTGCCGCTTTTGTGGGCGCCTGCGTCGGATTTTTATGGTATAACTCTTACCCTGCTCAGGTTTTTATGGGCGACACGGGCAGCTTGATGCTTGGTGGCGTTATAGCCGTTTTATTTCTGGCGATCCGAAAAGAATTGATGATTCCGATTATCTGCGGCATCTTCCTGGTTGAACTCGTATCGGTAATTATGCAGGTCAGCTATTTCAAGTATACAAAGCGTAAATACGGCGAGGGCAGGCGCATTTTCCTCATGTCGCCTTTACACCATCACTTTCAGAAGAAAGGTTACCACGAGGCTAAACTCGTCACTCGCTTCTGGATCGTAGGCATCATGTTGGCCGTTCTGGCATTGGTGACACTGAAGCTTCGGTAAGGAAAGTTTTATATACCCTTGTTTTTCAGACTAATACCACCTATATTTGCACTCCCGTTTCAGAACGGACCCATATTTATTAGGGGTAAGCAATTATAAATCAAACAATTAGTCTCCATAACAGTGAATACGCTCAGTTACAAAACCATCTCTGCCAACAAAGAAACGGTGCAGAAGGATTGGATTGTGGTTGACGCTCAGGGTGAAGTGCTCGGTCGGCTGGCCAGCCAAATCGCACGCCTGATTCGCGGCAAACACAAAACCAACTTCACGCCACACGTTGACTGCGGGGATAACGTGATTGTCATCAATGCCGATAAGGTCCGCCTGACGGGTGCTAAGATGACCGATAAAGTTTACGTTCGCCACACAGGTTATCCTGGCGGTCAACGATTCGCGACGCCCCGGTTGTTGCTCGAAAAACATCCCGAGCGCATCATCGAGCATGCTGTAAAAGGTATGTTACCGAAAAACCGTCTTGGTCGGCGGTTGTACACCAACCTGTACGTTTACGCTGGTGATCAACACCCGCACGAGGCTCAGCAACCAACAGCAGTTAAATTCTAAGTCATAATGGATCGTATTAATACCATTGGCCGCCGTAAAACTGCCATCTCCCGCATTTACATGTCGGCGGGCAGCGGAGCCATCTCGGTAAACGGGAAAGATTACAAACAATACTTCCCTACCGAAGTCCTGCAAATCATTCTGAACCAACCATTTGCAACCGTTAACGGTGTAGGTGGCTATGACGTAAAAGTAAACGTTCGTGGTGGTGGTGTGGCTGGTCAGGCCGAAGCTACTCGCATGGCGATTGCTCGGGCGCTGGTTGAACTGAACGCTGAATTCCGTCCTGCCCTCAAAAAAGAAGGCTTCCTGACACGGGATTCGCGTATGGTTGAACGGAAAAAGCCAGGTCGGAAAAAAGCCCGTCGCCGGTTCCAGTTCTCGAAACGTTAATTCAGCGCGGTGGTTGGTACTTGGCGCATGGTTTCCCCTGCCCTTCGCTCCCTGCCCCATGCAAAATTGTCCAGACTGCCCTTAGATGATGCCGACGGGTGGTGCTGCGTATTTTTTATAACATTCATTTTTCAATACGAAAATGGCACAGATCGAATATAAAGACCTATTAGACGCTGGGGTGCATTTTGGCCACCTTACGCGCAAATGGGATCCCCGGATGGCTCCATACATCTTCATGGAGAAGAACGGTATCCATATTATTGACCTCAATAAAACAGTAGCTGCGCTCGACGAAGCTTGTAATGCAATCAAAGGCATTGTACGTTCGGGCCGGAAAGTAATGTTTGTAGCTACGAAGAAACAGGCTCAGGAAATCGTTTCGGAGGAAGCGCGTCGCCTGAAAATGCCTTACGTTACTGATCGCTGGCAGGGCGGTATGTTAACGAACTTCGCTACAATCCGTAAGTCGCTGAAGAAAATGCAAACGCTGGACAAAATGCTGAAAGACGAGGAGACCGTCAAGAGCATTGCCAAGCGTGAGCGTTTGACTCGTACCCGCGATAAAGAGAAACTGGAGCGTGTATTGGGTGGTATTGCCGACCTGACTCGTTTGCCAGCTGCTCTGTTCGTAGTTGACGTAAAGCGCGAACACATTGCTGTTGCCGAAGCACACCGTTTGGGTATCCCTGTATTTGCCATGTGCGATACAAACTCGAACCCAGAAGAAGTAGACTTCGCAATTCCGGCTAACGATGATGCTTATAAGTCAATTGCTCTGATTACGCTTGCCATTGGTAAGGCCATCGAAGAAGGTCTAATGGAGCGTAAACAGGATAAAGACGACCAACGCGTTCAGGAAGAAGAAGAAGCGAAACGGAACGAAGACCTGGCCCAGGCTCGTGCTGAAGGAGCTACTCAACCTGAAGCTGAGGCTACCCCAGCAGCTGTTGCTGAAGGCGAGCAGGAAGCATAAAAACGAGTTGTAAAGTTCTAGAGTTGTATAGTGTTTTCTCCAGCAGATGAAAACGTTATAACTCTACAACTATTAAACTTTACAACATCAAAAATAGCCCGTAGCCAGCCGCTATGGGCTATTCCATTTCAGACTATAATTCTACTACTCCCAATTTTTTTTGGCGTTTAAATAAATAAACACCCTTTTATTATGGCAATCACTGCTGCTGACGTAAATAAACTTCGGCAAGAGACCGGAGCCGGTATGATGGACTGCAAAAAAGCCCTTACCGAAGCTGATGGCGATTTTGAAAAAGCAAAAGAAATCCTGCGTAAGCAGGGGCAAAAAATAGCCGATAAACGGGCTGACAACGCAACTGCCGAAGGTATTGTATTAGCCCATGTTAGCCCAGATGGTGCAACAGGTAGAGTAATTGCCTTGGCTTGTGAAACAGAACCGGTATCGAAAGTTGCCGACTTCCAAAATCTAGCTATGGCCGTTATGAGCACTGCTGTTGCTACAGATGCTGCAGACAAAGCTGCTCTGTTAGCTACTCCTCAGGCAGACGGTCGCCCATTGCAAGATCACATTACCGATTTGATGGGTAAAATTGGTGAGAAAATCGATGTAGCCTCTTACGAAATCGTTTCGGCCGATAAAGTTGTTTCGTATATCCACTCGAATGGTAAACTTGGCGTTTTAGTTGGCCTTGTTAACACCAATGGTACCGATGTGACTGAAGTGGGTAAGGACATTGCCATGCAAATTGCAGCGATGAAACCTGTTGCTTTAGATAAAGATGGCGTTGATGCTACTATTGTAGAACGCGAAATCGAAATTGGTAAAGAACAGGCTCGTCAGGAAGGTAAGCCAGAAGCAATGCTCGAACGTATTGCAATGGGTAAACTGAACAAGTTCTATAAAGACAATACCCTGCTCAATCAGGAATTTGTGAAAGATAGTTCATTGACTATTTCTCAACTGTTAGAGAAAACCAGCAAGGGATTAACCGTATCTGCTTTCAAACGTGTAGCTATCGGCTAACCTTTCAATACAAAACAAATGAAAATACCCAGCCGCATAGCTGGGTATTTTCATTTATAGCTCATTCCCATTTTCTAAAGGCCATTTCATTAGTCTGGCATTGTTAACGCTAGTCAACTCGTGAGCTTAGAACTTAAGCTACCTCTTTAAGATTGTTGGCATAAGTCAACAAAACATCTATCGCAAAACAATCCAGCATTTAGTGATTTATGAGGGGAGCTTCTTAAGTTAAAAAAGCTTTAAAAATGAAGCTTAAGCGATTAAATAGTTAGCCATATTAACGATAAATAGAAATATATAACGTTTACTTTCCAAACGGTTCGTAAATGATAATCAGTAGTAAACAATAAAAAATAGACTTAATTACTATATAAGCGTATCCATTTGGCCGAGCTTTTGCTCTAATGAATATGTAACCATTTTTTTTACTAATATTGGACTCATGGGTCAGTTACTTTTATTAAAATTTTAGTCTTAATATCCACCGCGCCGTACAAAAATGGAAAATTATTCGGACGAGGAACTGGTTCGGCAATATGTCGAGACACAGCGGAACGTCTATTTTGAGCGACTATACGAACGTTACTGTGACAAAGTATACAGGAAATGTTTATCATTTACGAAAGATCCTGTACGGGCTGAAGATTTAACGCATGACATTTTTTTGAAACTAGTCGTTAAGCTTAGTGGCTTTCGGGAACAAGCTAAATTTTCAACCTGGCTGTATTCAATCACCTATAATTATTGCACTGACCAACTTCGATCGCACAATCTGCGCCGGGAAGTCTACATGGATGATGGCTGGGAGCGATTGGATGCAGGAACAGATGATGGATTAGCCGAATTGGCCGAAATGGAAGCACGACAGCTTGAACGTGCGCTCCATCAACTACCACCCGATGAACAGGCTATGCTCCTGATGAAATATCAGGACGATATCAGTATTCGAGACATTGCCAATATAAATGGTATAACGGAGAGTGCCGTTAAGATGCGCCTTAAACGGTCCAGAGATAAACTTCGCAAACACTACCTGGAAGGGGCTGTATTCTGGCTGTTAGTTGCCATTAAAATGGCTTTATCAATTCGTTGGCCTTTTCGTTAACCTAACATTATGGAAAACCAAAACCCATTTAAACAACTTGAGTCCGATGCTATCTGTCCACCGAATCTAAAAACAGAACTCGTTTCGGAAATCGACTTAATTCGAAATGCTATAACGATTGTTGATCTGTATATCGGCGACTTATTCGATTTGGCATCTGCTTTGATGAACCCACCTTACGTAACCTCTGAAGACCCCACCCTTCCTTTATGAAACAAATTCCTAAACTGGCAGAAGTAGTACAGAATACATTTCAGAATTTAATTAACCAATTCGTCGAATTTGTACCGCGCATATTTGGGTCAATGCTTATCCTGCTTATTGGTATTGGCGTTGCCCGACTAACGGCTTATATTATTCAACGGGTTCTGGGCCGGGTAGGTTTCGATAAAATCGGTAATCGGCTGAATGAAATCAGTATTATAAAACAGCTCAAAACCGAAATCAAGTTAAGCGAAATTATCGCTAAAGTTCTCTACTACTACATTCTTTTGATGTTTATAACAGCCGCCACCGAAACTCTGGGGGTAGCTGCTATTACCGAGATGGTATCGTCGCTGGTAAATTTTATTCCCAAGCTGGTTGTAGCTGCCATTATGTTACAAGTTGGCGTTTTGCTGGCTGATACATTACGAGGAGCTGTAGTCAGTGTCTGCCAGTCGTTTAATATAGCTTCAGGTAGGCTATTAAGCATGATTGTCTTTGTATTCTTTCTAGTAATTACAATCATCAGTGCATTGGGTCAGGCAGGTATCAACACAGAACTTCTTGAATCAAGCTTTAATCTTATTATTGGTGGGGTCATCTTCGCATTTGCAATTGGTTATGGGATTGCCTCACGCGATTTGATGGCAAATATTCTATCCTCTTTTTACACAAAGAACAAGTATAAAGAAGGGCAGATTATCCAGATCGACGATGCAAAAGGCGAAATCATAAAAATGGATAATCTCTCGCTTACACTCCGCACTGGCGACACAACGACTGTAGTTCCACTCCAGACACTGCAAATGAAAAAAGTAGAAGTGTTTGATACGCCTGCATCGGTCTAAATAGCTGTTACCAAAATCCATCTATGGAGTCTGATGGTGGATAACAAAATACGCTATGAAAACAAGTGCGCTAACTGTACTTATAAGTTGGGCTTGCCTGGGTCATACATTGGCTCAGGACGCTCCCAAAACGGTACCATCTGACTCTGTTCGAGTCACAACAAACTTTAAGGATATCGTGGCGGTTAAGCCCGACACATCCTATTGGCAGCGATCCTTTAGTGGAGGAGTCAACTTTAACCAGGCTTCGTTTAGTAACTGGTCTGGAGGGGGCGTTAATTCAATTGCTATTGGTGGTGTTATAGCAGCACGTGCCCTTTATGAAAAAGGGAAAACCTCTTGGGATAATACCGCAGATATGCAATTGGGCTATGTTACGCAATTAGGTAACACCCGAAAAGCGGCCGACCAAATTATGATTATTTCGGTAGTAGGCCATAAAATTGCGCCTAAATGGGATTTGTTTGTTTCTGGAACGTTCAATACGTTTTTTGCGCCCGGTTATCGCTATGATCAACTTCCTGCCGATCAAACTCGTCTAAAAGTATCTAACTTTTTCGCCCCTGCTCAAATTACGATTGCTGCCGGTTTAGCGTATAAGCCCAACGATTGGTTCGCACTCCGAATGAGTCCCATAGCTCCGCGTTTTACTTTCTTAGCCGACCAAAGTGTACGGGTACGGCAATTGGCAGATGGTACCTACGTTCCTGATGCTACCCAAACCGCCTACGGAGTAGCCCCCGGCAAGAGTAGCCGGACAGAATGGCTGGCCTTTCAGCTTCAGGCTGCGCTGAATAAAAATATAAGCCAAAATGTAGCAATAAATGCCCGTTACCAGCTTTTCACACAGTATGCTAGCTTAGATAATATTAATCACCGACTCGATCTGATTATGACGGCCAAAGCAAGCCGTTATCTAAGTACAACCTTCGGTCTAATTTTACTTTATAATAAAGACTTTAGTTCATCACTACAAATTCAGCAAACCTTGGCGATTGGGCTGTCGTATAATATTAGTTCATTCAAAACGAAAAAAGATCCGGTGAAGGCTACAGACCCACTTCCTGGTAGGTTTTGATCTGAACTAAATAGTATATACTTTACATATGTGTTCCTTTAAATCGTATGTACAACTCTTAAAACTTAGCCTTTATGTTAAACGAATTTAAGACGTTTATTGCCCAGGGCAATGTACTTGATTTGGCTGTCGGTGTTATTATTGGCGCTGCCTTCGGTAAAATCACGACCTCGTTGGTAGAGGATATTATCAACCCGATACTGGGTTTAGTACTTGGAGGAATTGATTTCAGTCAGTTAAAGATTGTCTTAAAAGAAGCGGTAGGAACAACTCCCGAAGTTGCCATTCGGTACGGTAATTTCCTGAATACATTTATTCAATTCTTACTTATCGCCTGGGTTGTCTTCTTAATTGTGAAAGTGGCGAATCGTGCCCGGCTATCAAATTCAATGGCACCGAAAGAATAAATCTTTTTACAAAATTTCCTTGAAAAGCCCCGGCCTATAGTCGGGGCTTCTTCATTTATGCGTTATTTTGCCAATAGTATAGATTTACTATGGCAGTCCATCAACTAGTTATTCTTGGCGGAGGTGAAAGCGGTGTAGGTGCTGCTTTGCTGGCACAAGCCAAGGGTTTTGAGGTCTTTTTATCTGACAAAGGCGCACTAAAAGAAAGCTACCGGGCAACGCTACGGGCAGCCAATATCCCATTTGAAGAAGGATATCACACGGAAGAACGCATTCTGAGTGCCTCCGAAGTCGTGAAAAGCCCTGGTATTCCAGAGAAGGCACCGTTAGTTCAAAAACTTCGGGCCCAGGGAACACCCATTATTTCGGAAATCGAATTTGCCGCCCGCTACACCAACGCCAAACTAATTGGCATAACCGGTAGCAATGGCAAAACAACAACAACCTTATTAATCTATCACCTGCTCAAAACGGCAGGACTGAATGTTGGGCTTGCAGGTAATATTGGCGACAGCTTCGCAGAGCAGGTTATCTCCAACACATTCGACTATTACGTATTGGAGCTAAGTAGTTTCCAGCTAGATGATATGTACAAGACGCATCTTGATGTAATGGTGTTATTAAACATTACACCTGACCATCTTGACCGCTACGAGTACAATTTCCAGAACTACGTAGACTCTAAATTCCGAATTCTGCAAAACGCGAAGCCAACAGATGACTTCATTTATTTTGCAGAAAGTCAGCCTATTCTAGACGAACTGGCCAAGCGAAATCCGGTTGTCAATCAGTTACCGATTTCATTAGAAAAAGCCCTTTCAACAGATGGCTATTTAGCCGATGGGCAATTAAGAGCCGTTAATAAAGGGCATTCTTTTACAATTGCGCAAACTGATACTCCTCTGAAGGGGCCACACAATGCAATCAATATGCTGGCGGCAATTTTAGCCGCGCAGTCAGTAGGCGTAACAAACGAGGCTATTACAGAAGGGTTAAAAACCTTTCAGAATGCCGCCCATCGACTTGAGCCAGCCGGAATTATCAACGATGTCCAATTCATCAATGATTCGAAGGCAACCAATGTCGATTCTGTTTTCTACGCTTTATCGAGTATGGATGTCCCGACAGTCTGGATAGCTGGTGGCCAGGATAAAGGCAATGACTATAGTCAATTGGATAGCTTAGTTGACAAGAAAGTAAAAGCGCTGATTTGCCTTGGCGTAGATAATCATAAATTAGTTGAGTACTTCGGCTCGAAAGTACCGGTCATTTACGAAACACAGTCAATTACCGATGCAGTCGTAAAAGGGCTTGAACTGGCGAAACCTGGGGAGGTTGTTCTACTTTCTCCTGCTTGTGCCAGCTTTGATTTATTCAAAAATTACGAAGACCGTGGCAACCAATTCAAAGCAGCGGTTAAAAACCTAATGATGAATGATGAATAATGAATGCATTTCGGTCTGCTGCATTCATCATTCATTATTCATCATTCATCATTCAGAAAACATGGCCCTCCGCGAGTGGATTCGTACTAACCTCAAAGGCGACCGCCAAATCTGGTGGATCGTTTTGTATCTCTCGATCATGAGTGTTCTGGTTGTTTACAGTGCAACCGGCACAAAGGCGTTTCGTGAACTTGACGGAAATACAGAAGTCTTTCTACTAAAGCACGGGTCTCTGCTCCTCATTGGATTAGCCTGTACCTACTTTGCCCATAAGATTAACTATGTGTATTACGCCCGACTGTCGAAATATGGACTGTGGCTGTCAGTGCCTTTATTGTTATGGGCTTTTTTCAAAGGGTCTACGTTAAATGATGCCTCTCGATGGGTAACGATTCCGATTATCAATCAGACGTTCCAGCCATCTGACTTAGCGAAGTTGGCGCTCATCTCTAATTTGGCAGCTATGCTAGCCAAACGCCAACGTTTCATGAATGACCCAACGGTGTTGTTCAATCTGATTCTGTGGATAGGCCTTATTTGCTCGCTCATCATTCTTTCCAATACATCTACGGCTCTCTTGCTGGGGGCAACCTGCTTCCTGCTGATGTACATTGGCCGGGTCCCCGTTCGCTATCTGGGGTATATGATTGCTGTTTGCGTTGTATTTGGCGGTATCGCTCTGGCTGCAGGTGAGCGATTAGGAACGGCAATGAATCGGGTTAAAAGTTTTTCAGACTCCGATACTATTCTTTACCAGGTCGAACAATCGTACATCGCCCTAGCGAATGGCGGGTTGACTGGTCAGGGCCCCGGAAATAGCCATCAACGAAACACACTCCCGAACCCATTTTCTGATTTCATTTACGCCATTATTGTCGAAGAATATGGTCTTATACTCGGTGGCATCCCCGTTGTGCTTGCCTATTTATGGTTTTTGTGGCGAGGGATGAAAACTCTTCAGAAAGCCACTCGTCCATTCGGGGGGTTACTCTCAGCAGGACTTACGTTCAGCATTGTGTTTCAGGCCTTTGCCAGTATTTGCGTAGCTATTGGTCTGGCCCCCGTAACAGGGCAGCCACTGCCTTTATTAAGTATGGGCGGAACCTCATTGATATTCACTGGTTTAGCCATAGGTATTGTTCTCAGCGTTAGCCGTGATGAGGCCGATGAAAGTAAAATATAGGGATTTACGGTTTACGATCGGGGCCGCCCGTGCGGTACGAATTATGATGTATAGGTTGCTGTAGGGAATTTGTTACTGAAAACACCTGCAACTTTCTATACCTTAAACTTTAACGAAACAGTCCAGATAATCGTAAATTAAAAACTGTAAATCAGTATATGAATAGCAGTGAACTGAAACAGCGAACAAAGCAATTTGGGCTAATGGTCATCAATTTAGTTGGTCTTTTACCCAATACAAGTGCTGGCCGAGCCATAGGTAATCAGTTAATTCGTAGTGGAACGGCTATTGGTGCAAATTATAGAGCAGCCTGCCGGGCCAAATCAACTGCTGACTTCATATCAAAAATTGATAATGTTGAAGAAGAAGCCGATGAATCATGTTATTGGCTTGAATTAATTATGGAGGGAAATATACTCTCTAATGAAGTTATTCAACCAATTTGGAGTGAAGCAGATCAATTAACAGCCATTTTCACAAAGATTAGTAAAACATCAAAAGCCAATAGTCAAAAGTATATAGTTAAAGAGGAAGCATTGGAGTATACAGTTGGTTTTTCAAATCCAGAAATGAATCATCCTTCTTAAATTCTCGGTTACGATGAACAAATCGTACATC
The DNA here is from genome assembly GCF_054776755.1 of Spirosoma litoris. NCBI lineage: Bacteria > Pseudomonadati > Bacteroidota > Cytophagia > Cytophagales > Cytophagaceae > Spirosoma > Spirosoma litoris. The sequence goes on from NZ_BAAHBI010000046.1 coordinate 40,405, forward strand.
GTAATCCGTACATCGTAAATCATTACATGAAAGTTATTATCAGCGGGGGCGGAACCGGCGGACATATTTACCCAGCCATTGCCATTGCCAACGAGCTGAAGGCAATAGACCCGACAACGAAAATTCTGTTTGTTGGGGCAGAAGGCAAAATGGAAATGGAAAAAGTGCCTCGCGCAGGGTATGAAATCCTGGGCTTGCCTGTCGTTGGGATAAAACGAGAGTTAACGTTGGCCAATCTTGGTTTCCCCCTGAAACTAAGCCGAAGTTTGCTCCGGGCCCGACAAATTGTCCGTGACTTTCAGCCCGATGTTGCCGTAGGTGTAGGGGGCTATGCTAGTGGTCCACTGTTACTAGCAGCCTCTTTAAAAGGAATTCCGACGCTCATCCAGGAACAGAACTCGTACGCTGGACTTACTAATAAAGTCCTGGCACGCTGGGCAAAACGCATTTGTGTTGCCTACCCAGGCATGGATGCCTTCTTTTCGGCTGATAAGATTAAACTAACCGGCAACCCAGTTCGAAGTGATATACAATTTGCCGATCAGCAAGTGGAGGCTGGTCGGAAATTATTCGATCTTGAGGCTAACCGGCCCACGTTGTTAATTATAGGGGGTAGTCAGGGAGCCCGAACGCTTAACGAAAGTATCGAAGGCGGACTCTCACGTTTTGTTGAAGCAGGCGTTCAGGTAGTTTGGCAAACAGGGCCAGCTTTCATTGAGCGGGCACGAGCTGCTGTAGCTACCCTTGGTTCGCCATTAATTAAACCCTACGATTTTATTTACGATATGGATAAAGCGTATGCGGTTGCCGACGCTGTCGTTTCTAGAGCTGGAGCGCTATCTGTATCTGAATTATGCCTGGTCGGTCGACCGGCCATATTAGTGCCTTTGCCAACGGCTGCCGAGGATCACCAAACCAAGAATGCTATGAGTTTGGTCGATCATAAAGCTGCTTTGTTGGTCAATGATCGGACTGCTCGTGAAGAACTTGTCACCGCAGCCTTAAATTTGCTGAATGATCCAGTACAGCGCCAGCAACTAAGTACCGAAATCAAAACGTTAGCGAAACCCAATGCTGCTCGCGACATTGCAAACGAAGTAATTAAATTAACGAAATAAGGAAAATGGAGGAAGGACGAAAAGGAGGATTTGCATATTCCTTTTTTCTCCTTCCTCCCTTTCCTCCCCCAGAAAATGACATTAGATCAATTTAAATACATTTATTTTCTTGGTATCGGTGGTATCGGCATGAGTGCCCTGGCCCGTTGGTTTCGGGTTAACGGCTACACGGTAGCGGGCTACGATAAAACACCAACTGCGTTAACGGACACGTTGGAAGCGGAAGGTATGACGATTCATTTCACGGAAGATGTTGATCAGATACCTGCCGCTTTTCGAGAAAACCCTGCCGAGACGTTAGTCATTTACACACCCGCCGTTCCTAAAACGCACGTAGAGTACATTTACTTGACCGAACAGGGCTTTACCCTCCAAAAACGATCTCAGGTTCTGGGTTTGTTGGCTGGTCAGATGACGACCATTGGTGTGGCCGGTACCCACGGGAAAACCACAACATCATCGATGGTAGCGCATATTCTGCGTGATGCGGGGGTAAACTGTGCGGCTTTTTTGGGTGGCATTACGAATAATTACGGCACGAATTTCCTGCTTAACGAGCCTGCCGATGATCTGCGTTCAGTGGTTTGTGTGGTCGAAGCCGACGAGTTCGATCGATCATTTCTGACACTGTTCCCGACTTATGCTATCGTCACCTCAACCGATGCCGATCACCTGGATATCTATGGGGCCCACGATGCCGTGCTCGAGTCATTTAGCAAATTCGTCAGCCAGATCGAAACTGATGGCGTTTTGTTTATGAAGCAGGGTTTATCGCTGGCCGACAAAACAAAAGCCGAGGTTCGACAGTATTCTCTCAAAACGGGTGATTATTACAGCCAGAATCTACGAATCGAACAGGCTACTTTTGTATTCGATCTGGTTCACCCAAACGGAATTATTACCGATATCCAACTAATGGTACCCGGCTTCCATAATGTCGAAAATGCGGTTGCAGCAGGGGCCGTAGCGCTGGAAGTTGGTGTATCACCCGAGGCTATTCGTTCGGCGCTAAGTACCTATAGAGGTGTTCGTCGGCGGTTCGAGTATATTGTCAAAACGGACGACGCTGTGCTCATCGACGATTATGCGCACCACCCTGCCGAAGTACAGGCATTTTTGTCATCGGTGAAAGCGCTGTATCCAGATCGTGAATTGACAGCGGTTTTTCAGCCGCATTTATTCAGTCGTACTCGTGATTTTGCCGACGGTTTCGCCGAAAGTTTATCGCTGGCAGATAACGTAATTTTACTGGATATTTATCCAGCTCGCGAATTACCGATGGAAGGTGTTACCTCCGACTTGATTTTTCGGAGCGTACAATCGAAAAGTAAACAAAAATGCACCAAAGCTGAATTACCCGACGTTGTCCGGAAAATGAAGCCTTCTCTGCTTGTAACCATCGGAGCGGGAGATATTGACCAATTGTTGCCTACATTAAAATCTATCGTAACATACCAATAGATAAAATAACTGAAAAACAATTCATCTTATTTACAGATGTTTTCTACCTTTAAATCATCCAAAAAGTGGTTGTTCGCCTTTGGAGGGCTTTTGAGTCTGTTTGGGCTCATTGCTTTTACCGAAATTCGGCATGGACAGAAGCACGTTAAAGCAGTAGAAATACGGATCAATCAGACTGATGGATACCGTTTTCTGACTCGCCGAGACGCTATAGGCTACCTGACCAATGAAGGAGCAGATCCAGTTATTGGCAAAGACTATGCCGATGTTGACCTGCGTCGGCTAGAAAAAAGGTTAAAACAACATGGATTAGTAAAAAATTGTCAAATTTCTCGTGACCTAGAGGGTACTTTACTCGTCGTGATTGAACAACCCAGGCCATTGGCTCGGTTAGTAACCAATGGCGATGGAGCGCGGATGGTATCTGGACAGTATGTAAGCGAGGATGGTAATTTTTTCCCGATCTCGATGAATTATTCAGCCCGCGTTCCAATTCTGACCGGCAATTATTTCGCTCAGAACCGTTCGTTGGCTAGTGAACGAAATCAGCCGTTGTTGAATTTGTTAAAACGAATACATGACGATCCATTCTGGCGTGCACAAATTGCTGAATTATCAGTTGATGAACAAGGGGAGGTAATCATGTGGCCACAGATGGGCAACCATCAGATTGAATTTGGCCCACCTACCGAACTAGATGCCAAGTTTAAGAAATTAAAATTAGTCTATACGGACGTTTTACCAGCCAAAGGATGGGATCGTTATAGCCGGGTAAGCGTTCAGTACCGAAATCAAATAGTTTGCCAATGACATCAACGGGCATGGACGAAAAAATTGTAGTGGGTCTGGACATTGGCAGCACCAAGGTGTGTGCGGTGGCCGGACGGTTGATTCGTAATAATAAAGAACAGGAAACGCTCGAAGTATTGGGCGTTGGCGAGACGAATCTAACCGATGGAGTTGCCAAAGGGTCTGTTGTGAACGTCAATAATACAGTGAATGCTATTAAGCGAGCTGTAGCAGAGGCATCTAACCAATCTAACCTGAACATTCATTTAGTAAATGTCAGTTTCAGTGGTTCACACGTTACGTCGGTGAAATCGAGTGGGAGTATTACCCGTTCGTCATCGGGCGATGAAGTGCAGACTGAAGATATTGATCACCTGCTGAATGACATGTACCGCACGTCCATTCCGGCCGACAAGGAAATTATCCATGTCTTGCCAATGGATTTTGTGGTCGATACGGAGACGAATATCAATCAACCCGTTGGTCGAAACGGCGTCAAACTTGGCGCTGATTTTCAATTAATTACCGCTCAGGCAAACGCAGCCCGAAACATCCGCAAATGTATTACGCGCAACAATCTGGCGCAGGATACAATGATGCTCTCGGCGCTGGCATCTGGCCTGGCCGTTCTGACCGACGAGGAAAAGTATGCTGGCGTTGCGCTGGTCGATATTGGAGGAGGTACTACCGAAATGGCTATCTATTATCGGAATGTCCTTCGCCATGTTGCCGTTTTCCCTTGGGCAGGTAATAGCCTCACGTCTGATATTCAGGCAGGTTGTAAAATTCTACCGAATCAGGCCGAGTTGCTTAAAAAGAAATTTGGTAGCGCAAATCCTGGGGAATACAATCTAAACGAGGTTGTTGCTGTTCCCGGTCTCAGTAATCGCAAGCCGAAAGACGTGTTATTGAAAAATGTAGCCGTCATCATTGAAGATCGGCTCCGCGAAATTGCGGCTTTGGTTCAAGCTGAAATTATTCGGTCGGGTTACGATGGCAAACTGCTGGGCGGTCTGGTACTCACAGGTGGATCGGCCTTGATTCCGGGCGTCGAACATATTTTTGGACGTGTAACGGGAGTTGAAGAAGTGCGGGTAGGTTTTCCGGAACATCTGGAGCCTAATGGCCGTGCTGACCTGGTTGGCGATCCCGCTTATGCTACCGCAGTAGGGCTGGTATGGGCAGGTTATAAGACAATCGACAACCGTATTTCGTTTATCAGCGACCCAAATCGGGCTTATAAGGAAGAAGATCAACCTATCGGTTCAGGTGGCAGACCCGTTTACCCCATTGGCGGAGGTTCGACCGGTAAACCTATTGGCGGAGTTAAGCAGCCAGATCCTGTTGAACCACCCAAAAAGAGCTGGTTCGATAAGCTTATGGAAGCGATTCAACCTTCACGTGGTAACGAAACCGATCCTTATTAGCCAATACCATTAAATCGGCTTATTGATCGGTTTAATGATTATATGCGTATTTTGCAAATGAACAGACACCAGAACCCACACGATGAATAGTCAGGGCTATAGATTCGAAATACCAGACGATAACCCAATCATAATTAAGGTTGTCGGCGTGGGCGGCATGGGAGGGAATGCCGTTAAACACATGGACAAACTGAAGATGAGAGATGTCAGTTTTGCCGTGTGTAACACAGACCGCCAAGCTCTTATGAGTAACCCTGTGCAAACTAAATTGCAATTGGGCGACGGATTGGGGGCAGGCACCGAAGCCAAAGCCGGTGAAGATGCCGCCCGTGCCAGTATCGATGAGATTCGAAACCTCCTGGCTCCGCCAACGAAAATGGTCTTCATCACGGCAGGTATGGGTGGTGGTACCGGTACTGGTGCTGCTCCCGTAGTGGCCGAAGTAGCCCGTGAAATGGGCCTGCTAACCGTAGCTGTTGTAACGGCTCCCTACTGGTATGAAGGTACAGATAAGAAAGAACAGGCGCGGGAAGGGATTGAAAAGCTAAAGAAAAGCTGCGATACCGTACTCGTTGTACTGAATGATAAGCTAGCTGAATTGTACAGTGAATTAACATGGACCGAAGCTTACGCCCATGCCGATGACGTACTGGCCAACGCGGTGAAAAGTATTGCTGAAATCATTACAACTCAGGGCGACATCAACGCTGACTTTGCCGACGTAAAGAAAGTGCTTGAAGGCGCTGGGCAGTCGGTAATGGGATCGGCAGAGATTGGTGGCGAAGAGCGTGCGCTTAAGGCCATCGAAGCAGCTTTGAACTCACCCTTGCTGAATGATCATGACATTCGCGGAGCCAAGCGGATTCTGTTGACTATTTCGTCGAGTACGCAGCATGCCATGAAGCTGAAAGAGCAAATGGCGATTTCGGAACACGTTGCCAAGAAAATTCAGAGTGAGGCCAAGATGTTTAAGTTCGGGGCTATCACAGATGACAATCTTGGTGAAAATCTTCGGGTCACGATTATTGCTGCTGGTTTCGATGGTACGTCTACCTTAATGGATCAGCTGAAGAATCCTGTTGAAACAGACACTGAGCAGGTGGAAAACAACGCCACTGAATCCGACGTCGATATACCACAGGGCGGTCTGGATGAGGACGAAAAGCCAGAAGACCTGGTGCTGGTAGACGCCGATGGCAACGAAACAGATTCGGAGCCTGTTGGCGTAAGTATCAAGCCCGACGATAAGCAAACCCCCACCGGTGGCTATACAGGTGGCTCATCCATTGTTCGCCCTGAGCCCCCTGTTTATACAGGGCCATTCAAAGACGATGACCAGGACGTTGATGTGCTGGAATTGGATGAGCAGGAGCGGCCTAACGATGCTGAGTTGATTCGGAAAACGATAGACACGTTTGTAAAAGGTCAATACCTGGCGGCCGACCTCGACCGCCCAACGTTTGAGCGTAACAAGACTGTACTCTATTCGCTGCCGTTATTGGCAGAACAAGAGTTTGTACGATCGAAATTAAATGATTAATTGAGCCCTAGTTAGGGTCTATTTCTGGCAGAGACTTTTCTAAGTCTCTGCCTTTTTTATTACGAATGGAATTGACGTATACAGCTGTAAAAAATGCATTACTCGGCTTAGCCCAACCCGAACGGGCTATTCTGTTCGCTCGTTTTTTCAAAACTGCACCTGGTCAGTATGGTGCAGGGGATTTGTTTCTGGGCCTTTCAATGCCCCAACAGCACGTAGTAGCTAAAGAATATAGAAATCTGCCACTAAATGAAACCGAACTACTTGTCCGCGACCCGTATCATGAATGCCGCATGGTTGGCTTATTGATTTGGGTTAATCAGACAAAAAAGGCGTCTTCAGTTCAGCGATCAGCAATTTTAGACCATTATCTGGCCAATCGACAGTATGTCAATAATTGGGATTTGGTTGATGTTACCTGCCCACACATTGTTGGTCGAGCAGTCATTCAGGGAGACCGCTCAATTCTTTACGACCTCGCCAACCAAAATCATCTCTGGAGTCAACGTATCGCTATCGTTTCTACATTCGCCCTCATTCGACTAGGCCAGTTTGGCGACACCTTCGCCATTGCTGAACTGTTATTGACACACAAACACGATTTGATTCATAAAGCAGTTGGCTGGATGCTTCGCGAAGTAGGCAAACGAAACGTAGATGCCCTGGAAGAGTTTCTGCACGACCACGTCCACCAAATGCCGCGCACGACTCTCCGGTACGCCATCGAACGATTCGAACCTGCTCGTAGACGCTATTATCTGGATTTATGACAACTCACATTGAGTCAATTCTTACCTACCAACTTCTAAGGTAGGCCGGTATTCTGGCTTTAAAGGCTTCCAGACTTGGCCCTTGACGGTGAATGGTAACTCTGTGTTTCTCGAAACCAAGTATAGGATAAGAACCTTTTTGTGCAGCCTGTTTAGTAGTCGTAAGAAACAACTTAACACCACGCGACTTCGCAAAACTTAGCGCCTTATCGAAGCTAACAATCGACCCATCTGGATCTCCACTAACATTACAGCTAGTGCCTAGGGGGGCATTGTAATTCCTATCACCCCAGATTTTATCGGGTGGGTAGCCAGCAAAGGATTCTTCGATCTTTATCAATAGGTTAGAATAAGCACCGGCGAGTAACAATCCCTGGTGCGTCCCATTTTTTATTGTTTCAGACTGAAAGGCTTTATCTCTAAACGGAAGCCTGATAAACGCTCCATTTAAGCGAGCATAATGTTTGGCACTTGTAAAGGCATCGGGCAAATAATCCTTTTGGGCCTGCGCAATAAAATTGTCCAGAGACCCAATAACAGTGCCATAGTTCTTGCCACCCAATCTCGACTTCAAACTATCTAATTGGGCTACACCTTTGCTCGTAGGGGCCGCTAAGAGTGCGAATACGGTAGGAAGTTGAACGAGAATAGGACTCTGATGAATTTCCGATATAGCTAGCGCTGTAGCGGCCTTATCGTTGATTGGTAGAATAGTCATCGTTTTACAGGTGATAGAAGGTTTTACAACATCCATTAGGTTCGAGCAGTGTTTGCTACACGTCTGCCATTTTGTTGAATCAAAACTACACAACCCAAACCCGCCTGAGGTGAAGACTATATAGTAGGCGTGTTTCACTTTGAACGTGGTGGAAATACACTTATAAACGGCGGATTTATAAAGATTTCTACTTAGAACACCGCTCAATATAACCCTACCCATACCCTACCCTTCACTTTCCTGATTACCAGTTAATTAATTCATAGTTCGTTCGTTTAGTGATTCTCAAACTTTTGAAAAGTAATAAGTATATTACTACAATTTTCAACTGATTGTCAGGCAACTACTAAACTTCCTCGCACGTATGATTCCACACACTCTTTCTTCCACTAATCTGACCGATGTTGGATTAACGACCAACCTGCAACCAGTTGCTCAGACTGCTCGTATTCCTACGATTGATATTCTCCGTGGCGTAGCCTTATTGGGTATCCTCTTGGTGTCTATTCCCAGCTTTGGCCTGACCGAAGCCAGTGTTCAGGAATTGATACGTGGGCCACACGGCGGCAATTACTGGTTGAAGACCCTTATTTACGTTCTGTTCGAAAATAAAATGCGGGCGCTCTTCTCCATGCTGTTCGGCGCAGGAATCATTCTGTTTTTGGACAGAAACCGGTCAGGCTCGGGTATGGCAGCACCTGAACTATTTATTCGACGCCAACTTTGGCTGGCAGTATTTGGATTAGTCAATGCGCTTGGTCTGCTGTGGCATCAAGATATTCTGTTTAACTATGGCATCGTGGGTATTTTTCTATTCCCATTCAAACGTCTGTCGGCAAAGACATTGTTGGTATGTGCAATTGTTGCAGGTCTTATTTATAGTGGAAAGAATTACTGGAGTTTTACCGAACAAAAGCAGAAATATGAGAAGTACCAACAAGTTGTTGCATTCGAAAAAAAGGCCAAAGCTGCCAAGTCTGCCCCAAAAAAAGTAAAACTGACCGACGAACAAAAAGACGATAAAGAGGCTTGGGAAGGGATTGTAAAAAGCAAAAAGTACGATAAGAAGGCCGACCGGGCGAATATCCTCGCCATGCGCTCCGACTACGTTACTGTCTGGAATCATCAGCTTCCGAAAGCACAGCAAATGGAAGCCCCCTTCTTCTACCGATTTGGCCTGTGGGATATTACGTCCATGATGCTGTTAGGAATGGCCTTGTTTAAATGGGGATTCTTTTCAAATCAACTCACGACCGGCCAATACACATTGCTGGCAATTGGAGGTTTGCTTATTGGTCAAACGATAGCCTGGCTTTCACTTCCTTCGCACGAACTAGCTATAACCGACTACAGCAAATTTATTAGCACCAGTATAGTACCGCTTAGCGATCTGCTGATGCCGTTTGAACGAGCCTTCTCGGGTATTGGCTGGACTAGTCTGGTTTTACTGCTATATAGGTCAGGTGTAGCGCAGTGGCTCTGGAAATCGTTGGCGGCAGTGGGGCAAATGGCCTTCACAAACTACCTAATGCAGTCGGTGTTGTGCACACTATTCTTTTATGGCTATGGACTCGGCTATTACGGCGATCTGAAGTTCTATCAACTCTATTTTGTCGTCGCTGAAATCTGGTTGATCCAACTGGTCTTCAGTACAGTCTGGTTGCATTTCTTTCGATTCGGCCCATTGGAATGGCTCTGGCGTTCGCTGACTTATGGTGAGCAGCAACCCATGCGATTAACGCAGTCGACTCCGGCCCCAGCGCCCATTTTACTTTGATACACACCTCTCAACTAAACTAAGCTATGGAAACGAATCCAATCTCACTCATACCGACTGACACCACAGCTCCTATTTACACTGATACCATACTGACAACGCACAATTCAGAAATAAACGAACGAGTCCCACAGCCCGTAGCCAAAGCCGACCGTATTCAAACGATCGACCTGATTCGGGGCTTTGCGTTATTGGGAATATTGATGATGAACATTCCAGGATTTGGCTTTTTATGGACTACACTCAGGACAGTACTCAGCAAACCAGAAGGGCCCGATTTTTATGCCTTTACCATTGTAGGCGTTGCCTTTGAAGGCACTATGCGTGGCCTATTTTCGATGCTGTTTGGCGCAGGTATGGTTTTGTTTACCCAAAATAAACAAGAGTCAGAAAATGGTCCTACAGTAGCGGAATACTACTATCGTCGTTTGTTATGGTTGGTTTTATTCGGAGTTTTTAACGCTTATATCTTACTCTGGTTTGGCGACATTCTGTTCTTTTACGGCCTGTGTGGTATGCTCCTCTATCCCTTCCGTCGAACCAAAGCAGCGTGGTTAATTGGCTTGGCTATTGCCTGTCTGGGTATCAACACCATTCGCACCGAATTGTGGTATACCGAGTTACGAGCTAATCGGGCGGGTTACCTGGAAGCGGTTGCTTTAGAGAAGGTCCATAAAAAGCCGACAGAGAAACAGAAAGAAGCGAAGGCTGCCTGGGAAAAATTCGAGAAGAATACGAAACGTGACCCTAAAAAAGAGGCTAAAGAACTAAAAGCCATGCGGGGTGACTACGGAGCCGTCTTCGCTCATTTACTCCCTCGCAACAGCGACGATGAAATATATGGCACCTACTTCGGAGGCTGGGATATGCTGCTAATGATGTTCATCGGGATGGCTCTTTTGCAATGGGGATTTTTCGCAAATAAGCTCCCTACATCCACCTATCTCTTAACGCTCCTGATTGGCTATGGTATAGGGTTGCCGATCAGTTGGTTCTATGTACAATCGGAATTAACCTGGCTAGTCCATCCTACTCAGGTAGTTGACACCTTCCGAACCATACCGTTTCAGGTTTACGACGTACGTAGAATCCTGCTGGCGCTTGGCCACGCTAGTTTGTTGATACTGATTTACCGATCAAATGTGGTACCCTGGCTGATGAAATCCCTGACGGCAGTGGGTCAAATGGCCTTTACCAATTACCTCATGCAATCCATTATCTGTACCCTTTTCTTTTACGGATATGGCCTGGGGTATTACGGAAAACTCGCTTACCACCAGTTGTATTATGTCGTGGCTTGTGTCTGGCTATTTCAGCTGATTATCTCTCCCATCTGGCTGAATTATTTCCGGTTTGGGCCATTTGAGTGGGTATGGCGTAGTTTGACGTACTGGAAGCCTCAGCCCATGCGCCGGACGCTGGCAACCGATTAATTGCCTCTTCGCTACAGGTGTAAAAACAACAGGCTCCAATGTGACAATACATTGGAGCCTGTTTTATAGGTACTGGATGCCCGATTTACTAACGCATCATTTTGTTCATTTTGCCGGATGCCTGCATGGTGTTCATTTTCTTCATCATCTTCCGCATCTCGTCAAACTGTTTCAGCAGGTTATTTACTTGCTGAATGTTGGTACCGCTACCCGCTGCGATGCGTTTTTTACGGCTCCCGTCGATGATGTCAGGACGACTGCGCTCCTTGGGTGTCATCGAACTAATAATGGCTTCAATGGGCTTAAACGAATCGTTATCGATGTCTAAATCCTTGATCATTTTGCCCATACCCGGAATCATGCCGAGCAGATCTTTGACGTTACCCATCTTTTTGATCTGCTGTAATTGCGACAGGAAGTCGTCGAAGTCGAACTGATTCTTCCGCATCTTGGCGTTGATGCGCTTGGCTTCGTCTTCGTCAAACGCCTGCTGCGCCCGCTCTACCAGCGAAATTACGTCGCCCATCCCCAGAATCCGACTCGCCATCCGATCTGGATAGAACACGTCGAGGGCTTCCATTTTCTCACCCGTGCTAATGAACTTGATGGGTTTATTAACAACCGTTTTGATAGATAATGCGGCACCGCCCCGTGCATCACCATCGAGCTTGGTTAACACAACGCCATCGAAATTAAGGCGTTCGTTAAACGTTCTGGCGGTGTTGACAGCGTCCTGCCCCGTCATGGAGTCAACCACAAACAGAGTTTCGGTTGGGTTAATGGCGCGTTTAACGGCCTCAATTTCCTGCATCATCGCTTCATCGACAGCCAGACGTCCGGCCGTATCGATAATCACGATTTTCTTACCCGTTTTACGCGCCTGGTCGATACCATTCCTGGCAATGCTAACCGCGTCTTTGTTTTCGGGTTCGGCATGTACATCTACGCCAACCTGCTCACCCAGCACTTTCAACTGGTCAATAGCCGCCGGGCGATAGATATCTGCGGCAACAAGCAGCACATTCCGTCCCTGCTTTTTCAAGTAAGCGGCCAGCTTACCCGAAAAGGTCGTTTTACCAGACCCCTGCAACCCTGCAATCAGAATAACAGCGGGATCACCTTTGATATTGATTCCCTGGGCTTCGCCACCCATCAACTCCGTCAGCTCTTCCTGAACGATTTTGACGAATAATTGGCCCGGTTCAACCGAAATAAGCACCTTCCGATCAAGCGCTTTGTCGCGAATACGGTCAGTGATTTCTTTAGCAACTTTATAGTTTACGTCGGCATCGGTCAACGCGCGACGGACTTCTTTGATGGTTGCGGCAACGTTGATTTCGGTAATGCGGCCCTGCCCTTTAAGGGTTTTAATGGCCTTATTTAGCTTATCCTGAAGATTCTCGAACATGCGTTATTAGATTTCATCCCGGTCAATTCCGGCCTGTTTTAAAATGGTGTAAAATGTCCCCTTCGCCATATCCCGATTACCATGCATGGGCACAGGAATAGTACGATTTAGTTCTTCATTAAAATAGATGTGGTGACTACCTTTTATGCGTTGCAATTCCCAGCCACGTTCCTTCAACAAATTAATCAATCGTTTCGGTGAGTAATCCATTAGAAATTTAAGCGGCCTGATCAGTCAAAGGGGCTAACGGTAGATTGATTGAATATTCAAACGTTTCACTGTCATCCTCAATCGGAATTCCCTTTTCTGCATACACTTCCAAACATCCTTCAGCAGCTTCACGAGCCATTGCTATCGCTTCTTCAATAGTTTCTCCCCATGTTACACAACCTGGAATAGACGGAACTATCGCCGTATAAACACCCTCTGGCTCTTTGCGTAATAAAACGCGATATGTGGCTTGCTTCATAGCTTTATTGACCATCTTGTGGCAAAGATAACAGTTTCCAACGGTCAATAATTGCCAAATAACGAACAAGACGGTGAAGACTCATGAACGCAATAAAAAAATACTGTTTTTCGGCACCGATGCAAAACAATATTTTTTTGGCATTATAGTTGATAAGAAATAGAAGGAAGCAAGATTTTTTATTTTAATTCAACTCTATGAGGCAATAATACTATTCCTTGGTTATATTAGCGATGAATGCATCCTCTTTGTAAGACTTGCTGAATGACCTGACAGTAATTCTAAAACCAACTACCTCATGAGAACTCTTTTGATGAAAAAAGCAGCAGGCTACGTAGCCACCGCTTCCTTAGTTGCCTGTTCGTTCGTGACTTCAGTTACTGTCGCGATGCCTTCACAAGTTGCATTCACTACGCCCTCAACCACTGGCAAAGAATCCGTAAAAGAAACTCCCGTTTTAGCCCGTAATACAACGGCTAAACCCGAAACACCAGCTACGACAACGGCAACCGTCAAAGAGCAGGACAAAAAAACCATTGGCCGATGCTGGAAACGGTTGATGACGATGGTTCGGGAGGTGAGCCACGCGCATAAAGCGAAGCAATAAATCGCCCCATATTGTCTCGACCAAGTCAAGAGACGAACTTATATCGAAGCAACAACGGACTGTTCGAAAGGCAGTCCAGCTTGTTTTATAAACCTGCCTAGTAACTGCTGGTAAGCCAAAATCTGTTCCGAACGGTGCGCTTCAGTCCAACCCAGTTCGGCCGCCATTAACTCGGCAACCTGAGGAGTTAGTTGAGCCGTTAACTGCCAGTTCGAAAGCTCTAGTCGCCAGCGTCGGGCCAACACATCGCGTAGTGTAACCGCCATTTCTTCCCGTACCTGATACACAACTTCTGCCTTCAGAAAAGGCTGGCTATCGATTAGTTTTTCTGCCAGAACTGATTGCTGCGTTAGTTTCGCAACCGCTTCAGCACGATTGCCATAAGTCCGCATCAGATGTTGGCAGGAATCAACTGGAAGGCCATATTGGGTTTGCAACCGTTGCCAATCATCGAAACGATAGTTTTCTCCCCCAACCAAGTAGTGGTTTTCGGTCGTACTCTTGACGGGTTTATTCAGTAACTCGCCAACACGGTCAACAGCATCCTGTGCCATAACCCGGTAGGTCGTCCATTTGCCACCCAATAAGCTTAATAAGCCCGATTCTGGATCGTGCTCTACTTCGTGATCGCGAAGCAGTGTTTTTGTATCGGCCCGGCTACTCACAATCAACGGGCGAATCCCCCCAAAGCCAGCCTGTATCTCCGAACGATTAGGTGATTTAGCTAAATAAGGGCGCACCGTCTCGATCAGGTAATCGACCTCATCGGGCTCCAGCATGGGTTCCAGATTTAGATCTTCGTAATCATTATCTGTGGTACCCACAAATACTTTATCACCAAATGGAATCGCGAATACAACCCGGCCATCGGCAGTTTTTGGAATGAGTATAGCATAATCGGTAGCCAGCGTTTCGCGGGGCAATACAATATGAACACCTTTACTCGGCCGGATACGTTGGTCGATTGATGGATTAGCCAACAGGCGAAGTGCGTCAGAGTAGGGTCCAGTGCAATTCAGAAATACCGTGGCTTTTACGTCAATTGTTTCGCCCGTGAGTTGATCTTGTACCGTAGCGCTTTTAAGCTGGCCGTTTTCCCGTGTAAAACCAGTTACAGCTGCATAATTTACCACAGCCGTTCCGGCCTCTTCGGCTGAGTGAGCTAACGCAAGTGCATAACGGGCGTCATTGAACTGTCCATCATAGTACAATACGGCACTGTGCATTTGGCGCGTTAGCATCGGGCTTTTAGCTAAAGCCTCTGACTGATTGAGCCAGCTTCCTTTGGGAAAGGAATCATGCCCAGCAATCATATCGTACAGCGTTAGCCCGACAGTCATATAAAGCCCTTCGAACCAACTGAATACCGGTGTAAGAATAGCCAGTGGATGAGCTAAATGCGGAGCGTTTCGAATAACTGTCCGGCGTTCGGCTAAGCCATGACGTACCTGTCGAAGCTGAGCCAGATCAAGCTTTTTAATCGCCTGCTCCAGATAGCGAACGCCCCCATGAATCAGTTTGGTGGAACGGGAAGAGGTTTCACTGGCAAAATCACCCCGGTCAATCAGCGCGACTCGGTAGCCACGTAGAGCGGCATCTAAAGCAGCACCGGCACCACTGGCACCGGCACCGATGATACATACATCAAATGATTCCTGTTGTAGCCGCTCCCAATTTGCGTTCCGATTCATAAGTGTTCAGACCAATATTACCTGTCAATTCCCTGACTTATAGTAATCAGGTAACGGCAGAAGCCAGGCAATTAGTTGCCTCACTATCTTTAATTTATCCAACTTATGAGGAGAAACTACGGCTACGGCCTCCGAAAAATCCACTACGCCCGCTCGATGGCCGAACAGAGCGTGTTACACGGGAAGTTCGAACACTTTCGCCAACGCGTGTGGAGCGATTATATAAATCGGTATTCGCATAGATTCCGGAACCGTATCGACGGGCGTCATCCTGATATTGGGGCGCCGTAGATCGTCCCAACATGTAGCCAAGACTACCCCACAATAGCGCATTCGCTAAGCCATTATGATGGTGAGCCTGATACGCGCCTGGGTTATGAAGATAGGTACTGGTGGACTGATCGGTTTCAACAAGTCGTTTGGCGGCTTCAACACTTAAGGTGTCGCGGTGGCCATCGAAATAACTTACAATAGCCCCGGCCTGCCCCGGATTGGCCTGGACTTCGTCGGTGATTTTAAAATTACCGGGGGCCGTTTCGGTGATATAGGTTCGTACACCTTTTCCAAAACGAGTTTCGGTTTGCTCTTCGTCGGAGTCGGAGTTGTTGTTACCACAGCTCTGAAGCGCAACGGCACCACCAAGCAGTGCTAAACTAAGGGTCGTACTAAGGGTAATATCTTTTACACGCCGAAGAACGGCATGTCGGCGAGTCGGTGTCATACGTTAGGTTGATTAAGAATCAGCCACTAAACTACACTCCCGACGGCAAGGCTACAACCCAATAGGGATGAACTGTCGACTGAGCTTAGCAAACGGTTGCTAGAACGGACGGTATTTAGTACCGAATAGCAATGATACACCAGCCGATACGCTTACAACGCCAACGGTCCGGTCACTACTGTAGTTTGAACTTTTAGAAACGCTGTTCGCACTGGTAGCTATCGACGTAAGGTTATTGAACGTAAAATCAGAACGGCTATAATCGGCATTCAGGTTAAGCGCCGTACTCCGCCCAAGGCGATACCGCAATGACAACCCGCCACCATAAGCCATTGCATTGCTCTGAGAACCCGTCGTTTTAAGCGACATTTCAGTGTGACCGAATGTACCCGACATCGATGTGTTAGGCAGCACAGCCAGTGCGCGTCCGGCAAGCAGGCGAGCATCTACCGATAATCTACCCGTTACTGGAATCGACACGTATGGGCCGACCATCATTGTAAGGATTGACCAGTTATCGGCCCTTGCCGTCCAGACATCTGATTCGTTCCGATACAGGGCATCGAGCATTGCACCTGTATTTACCGAGTTCCGATGTTGCTCGCCCCGAATCATTAAGCCTACAGGCCCCGCGATTCGGTAACCTGCCGATACGTTAAAGGCAAGTCCATTTCCAGCCATGCAGGCCTGATCGTCGGTAGCTGAGCAGCTGGCAAACCGGCCAACGGGCACGCTAGCCCCCGCCGATACAGCAAAAAAACCTTTTTTATCCTGATGCGATAGAATAAACGTCTTCTGGCAAAAGGCAGCAGTAGTCATACCAGCTGCCAACACAGTTACGAAGAGCTTTTTCATAGCCTACTAAATTTATTGGGTAAGTTGTTAGAAACTTACTCTACAAATTCAGTGCCATAAATACAAAATCAACACAAGTCACTAATCATCAATAACTTACTATTTAGTATATACATTCATTGCTAAGTAAACGCCATTAGTCCAGCCGAAACCATCCTGGTTTGGATACTCTCCTCCTCCCGTAGTTAGAGCCGCATCAACGACGTTGTATTTCTCCATCATTTTGCCAGTAGCTCGAAAAACTTTGTCGTTTAGAGCCAGCCATCGGTCGCGCCCTTCATTGGCGGTTTGGGTAAACCCATAATTGGTCAGCGCCCGATAGACAATCCATTGCAACGGTGCCCAGCCATTTGGCCAATCCCATTGTTGCCCCGTATGATTAAGTGTTGTCACCCAGCCGCCTGCCTGCAGAAAATCGGCTTTGAGTCGGTCATGAACGCGTGCGGCTTGTTCGGGTGTGGCTAGTTTAAAAAATAACGGAAACACGCCACCCAGCGTTAGGGCTTCGGTTTGCCGACCGGTTACCAAATCATAGTCGTGGAAGAAGCCTGTTTCTTCATTCCAGAACGTTTGTTGAATCGCCTTTTCACGGTCTTCACTCAACTGATTATAGTGGGGTGTCTGTTCAAGCTGGCCTGTTTGAAGAGCTGCTTCGTGTAGAGTTACTTCGAGCCAATAAAGCAGGCAATTCTGATCGACCGGAATGATATTGGCGGCATCAATCGTCGTCATCGCCTTCTGGTCTTTAAACCAGCGACTACTAAAATCCCAGCCCGATTCGCAGGCGGCCCGAATGTGGGTATATAACTCTTCGGGCACAACGCCCAGAGGGTGAGCCTCTTCGGTTAGTTCAATTTCCTGTCGATACGCTTCAGGACGAGGGGTAGGTGTGTCATCCCAGTACCGATTCAATAGTCGATTACCCGCCAGCTTAACAATCCGTTTACTGATGGACTGTTGGTCGGTTAGGTTATCACGGCCATCCATCCAGAAATCATATTCTTTCAGAAGCTGCGACTGATATTTTGCCAGTACTTCTTTGCCTTCAATTTCAGCCAGAACGCCTACCATCAACGCAAAGTAAGGAGGCTGTGAACGGCTCAAAAAGTAGGTGCGATTTCCGTTTGGGATGAACCCGAACTGATCGATCAGGAACGCGAAATTATCCAGCATGCCCTTTATCAAATCGAGTCTTCCCGATTCTTTCAGGCCCAGCATGGTAAAGTAACTATCCCAGTAGAAAATCTCCCGGAATCGCCCTCCGGGAACGACATAAGGATACGGCAACGGTACCCGTGAACTACCTTCAAGAGGTGTATCGGCCTGACGCGTGAGCCGGTCCCAGAGTCGATTTATGTGCTCGGCTGTGCTAATGGATGTATCGCTAACATAGTCGCTGGCAATTTTTTCGGGAACAACAAAATAGGTATGTATAAACACCGAAAGGTCAAAACCAGCTTTAGTTTTCTCGCTTTCATAGAGCGCCACAAGCTCAACAGGTGTGAGTTTGGGCACACAGTCGACAAACGTTTTCGAGTCAGCAAATACATGTCCTAATTGTACATCCTCAAACAGGTTTCCAAAAAGTTGATCCGGCGATTTAGGGAAAGATGAAGCTGCCAAAATAGACTATCAAAGGTTCAGATGATTTAACTAGAAAAGGCCCACTTTGTCATCGATAGCATCGGTTGGGCGAACAAAAATGCAAAATGCCACAATAGAACTGAAAAAAATAATAATCATAAACCCGTATGTTTATTGTCCTAAACGTATAACCACCGTATCAGCATGGCCCACTGGCGTATAAAACTCTCGCTGCTTCTCAACTATTTTGTTTTCGCTATTCTGCTCAACAGCGTTGGAACAGTGATTTTGCAGGTTCAAAACAACTATGGAGTATCGGCTTCATCGGCCAGCGTCCTCGAAGCATTTAAGGATTTAACCATTGCATTTGTATCGTTTATTGTGGCCTCTTACATTGTTCGGATTGGCTACAAACGGGCCATGTTGATTGCTCTCGGACTGGTTATTCTGGCCTGTCTGCTAATGCCCCAGGTACCCGCCTTCTGGACAACCAAGCTGCTCTTTGCGGCAACGGGCGCTGGATTTGCGCTCATTAAAGTGTCCATTTTTGCCACGATTGGCTTAATTACCGACGATTCGAATGGACACGCCAGCTTCATGAATTTCCTGGAGTCGTTTTTCATGATTGGCGTTTTATCGGGTTATTTTCTGTTCAGTGCCTTCGTAGATGACACAAACCCTCAATCGACCTCCTGGCTGACGGTTTATTATGTTCTGGCGGGCATTGCCTTAGTCGCTTTTCTACTGTTACTCAGCACGCCCATTGATGAATCGGGTGTCAAGAACGAAGTCCCTACAAGTTTGGTCGATGATCTGGCCGATATGTTTCGGTTAGCCATTACTCCTGTCGTGCTGGTATTCATCGGTACTGCTTTTGTTTATGTGTTAATGGAGCAGGGAATCATGAGCTGGCTTCCTACCTTCAATAGCAAAATTCTGCAACTGCCCACCTCATTAAGTATCGAGATGGCGAGTATTCTGGCGGCTTCAACAGCGTCAGGACGGTTTCTGGCAGGTGTACTTTTAAGCCGCATTTCGTGGTATTGGCTCCTGATCATTTGCCTGATCGCATCGGCAGGCTTAGTCTTACTGGCACTACCACTAGCAACAGGGGTTGACGGCCGGACGGTTACAGGTTGGGGCGATGCCCCTATAGCCGCTTTCGTTTTCCCATTGATAGGACTCTTTATTGCCCCAATCTACCCAGCCATCAACTCGGCTATTCTAAGTAGCTTACCCTTACGGCAACATGGTCCAATGGCAGGGCTGATCGTGATTTTCTCTGCCTTAGGGGGCACCACGGGTTCCATCATTACGGGACACGTTTTCGAAGCCTATGATGGACAGACTGCATTTTATTTCTCGCTGATACCCATTGGCCTATTGCTTGTACTGATCACCGTGTTCAGCCGAATGCAAAAGAAAACAGGCAAAGCGGTTACGGTTACAGCAGGAATGGGCGGACATTAAAAGATATATGATGTAGGGTGTAAGATGTATTTTCGCGTCGGAAACTTATAGATCATACATCCTACATCATATATCTCATTTCCCATAGCCCGGCCCCATGAGCAACTGGCCTGGACGTTGGCCGTTGTGTTTGCTGTTTTCAACGACGGGCGTGCCGTTGACAATGACCCAGGAAATGCCCGTTGTATAAGCATGGGGTTGCTCGTAAGTGGCTTTATCAGAAACGGTTTTCTCATCGAACAACACAATGTCGGCAGCGTAGCCGGGGCGGAGTAACCCACGATCTGATAATTTAAACCGTTGAGCGGGCAAGGACGTCATCCGGCGTATGGCTTCTTCCATCGGGATAACATGTCGTTCCCGCACGTAGCGGCCCAATACGCGGGCATTGGTCCCATACGCGCGCGGGTGTGGCATACCCGAACCCAATTTAGCAACACCGGCATCAGAAGCAATCATCGTGTTAGGGTATCGAAGAATGTTTTCAACGTCGGTTTCTGACATGGTATGATATACCATCTGGATGCGCTTCAGATTGGCTTTTTCCATCAAATCCATAATCAGGTCCGCTTCCGTTTCGGGGGTGTTTTTTCGGCCCAGCTTCTGATTGATGGCACTGATGCTCATGCCATTGAATGTCGTATCGGGCTTATAACTGGCGACAACGGCGTATTCATAATTCTTCCGCAGGTTTGCCGACAAACCATCCAGCATTTCCTTCCGAATTTTGGCGCGGGTAGCCGGATCACGAAAGCGAACCAATACAGCCGAATCGCCATCGGCCAGTGCCCATGAGGGCACAATACTTTCCAGCGAGGTACTGGATGCCGTGTACGGGTATTGATCGACGGTGACGTCTAAACCTTCCCGACGGGCGGCTTCGACCAGTTCAACGGTTTCGGTACTTTTCCCCCAGAGTGGCTTGCTGGCTACTTTAAAGTGTGAAATCTCGACTGGGATTTTAGCTTCGCGACTAATCAGAATTGCTTCCTGAACGGCCTGTTTTACATTCTGACCTTCGTTTCGAATGTGGGATGCGTATACCCCTCCATAGCGCGAGGCCATTTTTGCCAGATTCACTACTTCGGGCGTACGGGCGTAGGTGCCGGGCGTGTAAATCAGGCCAGTCGACATCCCTACAGCCCCGTCTTTCATCGCCTGCTCAACGAGTGCTTCCATATCGGCCTGTTCACGAGCGGTGGGTTCGCGAAACGCCATTTTCATGACTTTCATCCGAACCGAATTATGGCCAATCAACGAGCCAACATTGACCGATGTCTTCGTCATTCGGAGCGTATCGAAGTAGGTGCGTAAGTTGGAGCTTGAGCCACCACAATTGCCGGTTATCAGGGTTGTTACACCATCATAAATAAAATTGGGGGCACCAGGCTGGGCTTCCAGACTACCTTCTACGTGAGCATGTACATCAATAAAACCAGGGGCAACAACGAGTCCACTTGCATCAATCGTTCGCTTGGCATCGCCCGACGCTATTGTACCAATCTTAGCAATACGTCCATTCTGAATAGCCACATCGGCATAGACCCAGGGATTGCCCGTACCATCAACTACGCGACCATTTTTAATAACAAGATCGTAGGGCTGTGCATATGCCAAACAGGAACTAAGAAGACAAAAAAGAAGTGCGTAGAAACGAATGTGCATTGATTTGTTGAGGAAGGTGAAACAATCTATCCGCTCTGAATATGGCTGTTTTTCACGCTAAAATCAAATTCCAGAACAAACCGCTGGAATAGTCCAATAAAAAAGGAGACAGTTGCAAGTAACTGTCTCCCAAGGCTATTGCCAAGGCTTTCGCGTCGAGGTGGTAGCTAATACTTAACGTGAATTATGGATAATTTACGTTAAGTATTATACTAGTTTTTTGTCATCCCGACGCCAGGAGGGATCTCCGGCAACTGGTTATTTACCGAAGATCCCTCCTGGCGTCGGGATGACAAAAAACGATATTATAAATAACTGATAATAAGCCAATAATTTCAGATTTTATCCATTATTCTCGTTACTTAGCCAAGTTAGTTTTTCAGGGACGCCCTGTAGTAGATTATTTTGCTTCTACTGTATTGATATCCAGTGGGTATGTATTCTGTAGAATCGATAGAATCATTTAGAATCCATTTCGCCAAAGCCCTAGGCCTCATCGGCGCTGGGGCCATAGCTTCCGGGAATTGGAATATCCAGCAATCGGAGGAAGACGCCCAACTGAGCCCGGTGGTGCACAATCTGGCAGAACGTTGTCCGAACAACTTCATGTTTGGGTGAGGTAAAGAAGATTTGGTCACCATTTCGCAACGTCCAGGGATCATTCAGGATGGCTTCATTTTCGGGCACCAATTTCGATTTCCCATCCGCCAGGCAGGTTTCCATATAGTCTATTAACTCAGCCGTGTTATTAATGACATCTTCCTTATAGGGGTTAACGGCAAAGTCTAACCCATCCGTTGTGAATGCCATCGTGACCCAAGTAGGCAGGTTGGCAAGATGCGTAGCCAATTGCCGGATGGTCATGCTTTTTTCGTGAGGTTTCCAGTCGTATTTGTCATCAGGAATGCGTTGTAACATTTTGCGAGTCGTTTGCGCTTCCTGCTCCATTTCAGTCAAAAACAGCGGGATGAGTTCCATAGAATTGTCGTTAGTTTATTGTTGAAACAAAGGTAAATGACCCCTGTGACAGCCCTATGTCAGTAGTGTTTAGCTGATTTGTGAGGAGTAAAACCGGTTATTCTCTCCTGAAAACTTACCTGAAATTGCGGGCGAGTTGAGCCTCTATTCGTAATCACAGGAATCCCGCTACTTTTGTATCAGTAGGCAATCATTAGCTTTCGTCATCTATGTCATCTCGCCTTTTGCTAAGTATCGTGGGGGTTTTCGTCGCCCTACTTGGGTATGGTCAAAAACCGATCTTCCCAACACCCTTGAGTCCACGATTGGCCAATTACCAGATCGATGTGAAGCTAAATCCGATCACGAAAAAGCTCGATGGCCGGGAAACGCTAACCTGGAAAAATTCGTCTACCGATCAAATCCATGAATTGCAATTTCACCTGTATTTGAATGCCTTCCGTAACGATCAGTCTACGTTTATGCGGGAATCGGGCGGGCAATTGCGAGGAGACCAGATTGACCGAAAATCCAAAGAAGACCCTTATGGTTCTATCGATGTTGTGTCGATGAAGGTACGCGGTGGGGAGGCACTGGCCTATGATTTTTTTCAGCCTGATGATTCGAACCGGGACGATCACACTGTGATTCGGGTGCCTTTAAGCAAACCCCTTGGGCCGGGCGAGACCATCGTTTTAGACATCGTCTTCCGAGCTAAGCTGCCCAAAATCTTCGCCCGAACTGGTTTTAGCCGCGACTTTTTTCTGGTAGGCCAATGGTTTCCTAAAATTGGCGTTTACGAATCGGCCGGAACGCGTTATCAACCCGCTGGGTTAGGAAAAACAGGGCACTGGAATTGCCACCAGTTTCATGCACACTCTGAGTTCTATGCCGACTACGGCGTTTATGATGTAAACATCACCACTCCCAAAGATTATT
Organism: Spirosoma litoris; assembly: GCF_054776755.1. Taxonomy (NCBI): domain Bacteria; kingdom Pseudomonadati; phylum Bacteroidota; class Cytophagia; order Cytophagales; family Cytophagaceae; genus Spirosoma; species Spirosoma litoris. Next base: position 63,804 of record NZ_BAAHBI010000046.1, read on the forward strand.
GGGTAAGCGCCGTTGGCCTTTTTCAGTCCGAAAAACTACACAGCGACGGCACCAAAACAATCCTTTACCACGCCGAAGATGTAGTCGATTTTGCCTGGACGGCTTCGCCCCATTTTCAGGTGATCAACGATACCTGGAAACGGCCTTCGGGGGGCAAGGTCGACATTGAGTTAGTGATGCAACCTGAACACGCCCATCAGGCAAAACGCCATCTGGACGCAGCCAAGGCAGCTTTGGCTTACTTCGATAAACATCTGGGCAAATACCCGTTTCCAAACCTGACCATTGTCGATCCACCGTTACATGCCAGTGGCTCATTTGGTATGGAGTATCCAACATTCATTACCGCCGGAACGGCCTGGTTCTTGCCCGCCGGAGCCCGTTTTCCGGAAGAAGTAACTATTCATGAGTTTGGTCATCAGTACTTTATGCAGCTTCTGGCCACCAACGAGTTTGAAGAAGCCTGGCTCGACGAAGGTTTTAATCAATACTACGAAGGCCGGATTATGGACGCTACCTATGGCGCTCGCTCATCGCAGATTGACTTGTTTGGCTTTCGATGGGGTGATCTGGAAAGCTCACGAGACAATTATGTGCATCAGGATAATCCTGCCCTTGGTTCATCATTTGGCAACACCTGGCAATTGCCCGAAGGCCAGTATGGTGTTTTGACCTATTCCAAAACGGCAACCTGGATGCGAACGCTGGAAGGGCTGGTTGGCCGCACGGTGATGGACGAGATTATGCAGACATATTTCATCCGCTGGAAATTCAAACATCCGGACGGCCAGAATTTCATTGACATTGTGAATGAACTCGTACCGAAACGACTTGGCGCTAAATACGGCCCCAATATGAACTGGTTTTTCGACCAGGTACTGTATGGCGATCAGGTTGTTGACTATGAACTGCTCTCCATTAAAAACCGGAGGGGTACTGGTCAGCAACAGAGCGTTATAACGGTGCAACGAAACGGCGATGGGGTAATGCCCATAGATATACTGGTTCATTTTGATAATGGCCACGAGCTTATGTTATTCTGGGACGGTAAAGGCCGGCAACGCCAATTTACGCTCAATGAGAATGCAAAAGTGGTTTGGGCGAATGTCGATCCGAAGCAGAAGATTTACATGGATACCAACCTTAACAATAATAGCTTAACTCTTGAACCATCATCGGCCCCGGCGGCTAAATTTGCGGCTAAGTTTTTATTCTGGGTTGAAAACTGGATGCAATGGCTGGCCTGGCTGGCGTAAGCTCACGATAATTTTATTAACAAGATGACCTTTTCCGAAATTACTGACCTGCTCACCACCCAGTTTAGTCCTAATATACAGGCCAATACGCAAGCGATACAGCCTTACCTCACCGTTCCTGCAAACCAATTGGTAGCTATTTGCCAATTTTTGCGTGACGACGACCAACTCTATTTTGACTTACTAGCCTGCATTACGGGTATTGATAACGGGCCCAGCGTGGATTCGCACGGGGCCGACACGATGGAGGTCATCTATAATCTTACCTCTATTCCCTATCAGCACAACCTTATGGTAAAAGTGGTTATTCCACGTAATACCACGGGTAAGGAATTGCCAACGATACCAAGTATAGCTCATATCTGGCGAACTGCCGACTGGCACGAACGCGAAACGTTTGATTTGGTTGGCATCCGATTTGAAAACCATCCAGACCTCCGCCGTATCCTGTTGCCTACCGATTGGGTTGGCCATCCACTCCGCACCGACTATCAGGAACAGGAGCAGTATCACGGCATCAAAACCAAATAAGACGTCAGCTTTTTTAGCCTGGAGTTGACTGTTTCTGGTTTTCGTTTGTTATTGCTATATCTGTATTCCTGAATCGATGAAAAATTATTTACAACGCCTTCGGGGCTTATTACTTCCTATCTGCTGCTTAGTATCCCTGACATCTATTGCCCAAACGGATTCGGTAGTTGTAACTGGCCGTATTTATCACTTATCGGCCCGATTGTATCGAGAATCGCCAACTGTATTTGTCAGTCGCAACAATATTCTACAGGCCAATCGCGAATTAGTTCGGCCAGCCCCACTCAATGTAGACGGTTCTTTTCGGGTATCGATGCCGTTGATTTTTCCGCAGGAAGAAATGTATTTCAATTATGGTCGTATTTCGACTGCTTTCCTGGCTAATGCCGGTACGTTGACGATTGAAATCGATGCCGATTCGTTATTTACAGCCGCCGTACCTTTCCGGTTTGGGGGCGTTAATGCGCAGGTAAACCAGCAATTTGCTCGTTATAAGGCGTTTGAAGCCTCTTATCCGAATAAACCGGATGGCAAGAAAATTACGAACCAGGTTACCAATGCGAGCGACGATGCTGCTTATCGGTTAATTTCCAGCGCCTATCAGGCTCCGTTTCTAGCCTTTTCGGCAAAAGAAAAACCATTCCCTTTGCTCAAACGCTGGGTTGGTTACGCTGATCGGTATAATGCAGCGGCTTTCCTGTATGACAAGGCTACGTATGAAAACGATAATTTAACAAAGCTGTTGAACGATTCGCTACGCCCACCTAATGATCAACTGCTGACCGCAGCTCGAGCGTCGGCTATGAATCGATTTGCCAGCTATGCAACTCATCGGCTTACGACCGAAGCCACCCGCGCGAATGGGTTAACCGTACGAGCGTTAGCTCTCTTATTAGAACGATATGGAAAAAACATAACGGCAGAAGAGCGCCTTCGACTTAACGATTACGCTACCTCAAATTCTGCCCGACAGTCTGACTTGAAGTTTTTCGATGGGCTGGTCAAACGAAGCCCGGATACGTTGCAACGTCTGGTAAACTATGAGACGCTGATTCAGCGTAGCATTCGTCAGTTCGATAGTAGTGCCGTCGATTATCTGGCTGCTTATTGGCTTGCCAGTTCGTTACCGGGACTTACCCTGAACTTTTCGAAACTCCTTTACGATTATGCACGGCCGCAGGTAAAAAATCCAACATTGGCCCAGTCGCTGGACGAATTGTATCGGCTCGAAGTAAAAGATAGTACGCGCATTCGGACAGCTATCCAGACTTTACGAAAAGCAGGCCCCTCTACCAGTAGTCTGGAAATTTCGCCGGGAATATTCATGACCCGGAATGACTTTGGCAGCGGTTCGTCCTTGTTAGATCAGGTTATCAATGCCAATCGAGGCAAAGTAATTTACTTACTAATGACATCTGCTTCTGACGAAGCGGGCCGACAGGCGGCACTCGACGCTCAACGTCTGCAAAATGCCTATAGCTCCCGCGATTTGGCGCTTATCTATTTACCAATGCCCGACACTGATAAATCACTTTGGCCAGAAATTGCCACACGCTATAACCTCTCAGGCGATCATTTACTATTAACCAATACGCAGCTTTTGAGTGCTCTTGAGCGGCTTCGATCGGATGAAGATGTGTCGGCAACGATCATCAATCGAACGGGGAAGATTGTAAAACGAAACGCGCCCTTACCGAGCGCGTTCGAGGATGTTAGAAAAGAGATCGATAAAAATCTCTGAGGCTATAAAATGGTCAAGGGTGGTCAGGTGTTGTCAGAAATAGTCAGGGATTGACATACAACTCTTGACTACTCCTGACCACTCTTGACCATTTTTTGACAACCTGTTATAATCCATACTGATCCAGCAAATAGATCAGCGATGCCATCGAAGCCGCACCTAGTTCAAGCTCACGTTGGCTAACGACTTCAAAATTGTCGATAGCCGTATGGTGGTAATCGAAATAACGCTGCGAATCGGGCTTAAATCCAAATAATACCGTACCCGATTGAGCCAATGGGCCAATGTCGGCTCCGCCTCCACCCGCACCAATTTCCAGCAAGCCGTAGGGAGCCAGCAACGGTTTCCAGGGCATTACTTTGGCGCGTTGCTCGGGTGTTCCAACAATACCAAAACCGCGTGGAGTAAATCCACCCGCATCAGACTCAACAGCGGCCATATGCTTCTCGTTGTTCTTTTTAGCCAGATCGGCGTATTGTACACCCCCACGCAGGCCATTTTCCTCATTCATAAACATAACAGCCCGAATTGTACGCTTCGGCTTAATGCCTAATGCTTTAAACAGCCGAAGCACTTCTATTGACTGCATGCAGCCTGCTCCATCGTCCTGCGCTCCTTCGGCCAGATCCCATGAGTCTAAATGTCCGCCCACCACAATGATTTCGTCAGGCTTCTCACTGCCCTTGATTTCACCTACCACATTGTACGACTTGGCATCGGGCAAGGTCTCGCAGCTTTGTTTAAAATAAAACGTCAGATTCGGATTTTCCTTTAGCGATTTACTGAGTAAATCTGCGGCATTGGTGCTAATGGCCGCCGTTGGAATCAGTGGAACGCCCGTAGCATACCGCATACCACCCACGTGCGGATAATCATCATGCCGAGGATTCATTGACCGAACAATAGCGCCCACGGCACCCAGTTTTGCGGCTTCGGTAGCACCGTTAGCTCGTTGGTCAACGGCTCCGCCATAAGCTTCAAACGTATTGATTTTTGTCGGGTCCATCGGTCGATTGTAAAACACAATCTTGCCTTTCACTTTATCGGCACCGAGAGCCCGCAATTCGGGAAAGCTGGTCACTTCAATCACACCGGCTTCAACACCTTTTGGCCCTGTTGCCACTGAACCACCCAAAGCGGCAATAGGTACAGTTGTCTTCTGTTTCCCGTTCTGGATATAAGCCACTTCTTTTGCTCCACGTACCCAATGCGGCACCATAACATCCTGCAAAAACACGCGATCAAAGCCTTCTTGCTCCATGACCTGCTTGGTCCAGTCAACGGCTTTCTGAGCACCTTCTGAACCACTCAGACGCGGGCCAATTTTTTTGGTTAAGTGTCGCAGCCATTCGTAGGATTTCCCATTCGAGAGCGCTTCGTTATAAATTTTTCGGATAGCGACCGAATCGGCGTTTTGCGCCTGTGTATACCCGACTACCAGCGTAAAGAGAAGTGTAATTGTTTTCTTCATTATAGGGGTTGTATTGGTTAAAAAGGCAATATACAGAAAAGCCCGGCTGCTGAAAAGCAACCGGGCTATCAGTACCACGGACTTCAGTCTGTTTTTCTTTTTTACCAGTATGGACTAAAGTCCGTGATCCTTACATATTAATGGCCCGCTTATCCGTGGCATCCAGACAGGCTTCTTTGAACGCTTCTGTATAGGTTGGGTGAGCGTGCGACATGCGTGAAACATCTTCGGCAGATGCCCGAAACTCCATCGCTACGACCGCTTCAGCAATCATATCGGCAGCACGCGCGCCAATCATATGAACGCCCAGAATCTCGTCGGTTTCTTTGTGCGCTAACACCTTTACAAGTCCATCGACATCCATACTCGCCCGCGCCCGGCCAAGTGCTTTGAAGGGGAAAGAACCGACCTTGTAAGGAATTCCTTCTTGTTTTACTTCCTCTTCTGTGTAGCCTACTGCTGCCACTTCTGGCCATGTATAGACGACTCCCGGAATCAGGCGATAATGAATATGGGGCTTTTGACCTACAATAGTTTCAGCGATGAACGTACCTTCTTCTTCAGCTTTGTGTGCCAGCATTGCACCCCGAATTACGTCGCCCAGCGCATAAATATGAGGAACATTTGTCCGTAGGTGCTCATCTACCTCAACCCGTCCCCGGTTGTCAACTTTAACGCCAGCGGCTTCGAGGTTCAGTCCATCCGTGTATGGACGACGACCAACCGAAACCAGGCAATAATCGCCGGTAAGCGTGATTTGCTCTCCCTTTGGCGAATCGGCGCTAACGACGACTTCGTTACCTGTATTTTCTACTTTCGTGACTTTGTGGCTGAAATAGAAATCGGCACCGAGTTTTTTGATGGCCTTTTGTAGCTCTTTGCCCATCGTTTTATCCATCGTTGGAATCATCGAATCAGCAAATTCGACAAACGACACCTTAGCACCTAGTCGGGCATAAACAGAACCCAATTCGGCACCAATTACACCAGCACCAATTACGATCAGATGCTTAGGCACTTCCGTCAGTTTCAGTGCTTCGGTCGATGTAATGACACGTTTTTTATCGATAGGCATCGATGGGAACGACGATGGTTTCGAGCCCGTTGCAATGATGATATTCTTACCGGTGATTGTCTGTTCCGATCCGTCGGCTTTGGTAATTTTAATGGTGTGCGGATCAACAAACGAACCAACGCCGTGTATCTCGTCGATTTTGTTTTTCTTCATCAGGAAATTGATACCCTTTGTTGTCGCATCAACAACTTCCTGTTTACGCTTAATCATTTGTGCTAAATCAACCTGCAAATCAGCGAGTTTGATACCGTGTTCTGCGAAGGTGTGCGACGCGTTATAAAAATGCTCCGACGAGTCGAGCAATGCTTTCGACGGAATGCAACCTACATTAAGGCAAGTGCCCCCCAACGCTGGGTATTTTTCAATAATGGCCGTTTTTAGTCCGAGTTGAGCACAGCGAATGGCACCAGTGTAGCCACCTGGGCCCGAACCAATCATAATAACATCGTATTCCATAGTGTCAGTTAGTAAAGGTTTGACGTTTGTAGTCTGAAGTTTGACGTTACTGTCACAAATTCAAGCATGAGCCAGCTAACGTCAGACCTCAAACCATAAACTTCAAACTATTATTGAGATAGCATTCCGACTGCAAATTTGGTTCAGAATTTGATTACCCAAACCGATTTGTAAAAATTCGTGTTGGTTGTTCCGTAAGGCTCGCTTATCTGGAGCCGTTTTGGTGTGATTTATGCGCTTTGTTTATCCCTCTTTCCTTCTAGTTACGCTGTTAATCAGTGGCTGTGCCGATCCTGCTCAGCAAACACAACCCAACGTTTATTACGACGTCCTTCGTTTTGTTAAACAGCAGATTTCTGACCTTTCAGCGCAGAAACCGCTCGTTCGCAAGGCTGTCGCTATTAATGATTCCAAGAGTCAGCAAACCATACGGGAGATTAACTGGAGTCATGAACTGGAATTATTTACTCAGGCAGACATCAACAAGCCAGCCCTCCGAAGCAGTTACCAGATTTCCCGGCCCGATTCGATGACCTTTCAGTATACCTTAAAAAATCCGGATGATCGGTTAGCAGTTCGATCGCTCCGTGTGGAGGTCGATTCGGTAACGCATCAGCCACGTCGAATTGAAGCCACCCTTCAAACCAGCAATCCACTCTATTCGTCGGAGCGTACTCTTCTGCTCGAAAGTGGTGCTGTTGGCAAAGCATGGCGCGTTCAACACTATAAAGTGAGTGGTTTCCAAAAGCTTCCGTATTTCGATAAGAATAACTTTTTAGTGGAGGGGCGTATTCAATAAAGAGACAGAACGCAAATAGCGCGGATGCTACTGATTAACACAGATTTTATCTGCGCAACCCATAACTATCTGTGTTATCTGCGTTCTATATCCTCCTTATGCCTTTTCCAGATTCGGCAGAAGGGGAAGAATAAAAATAAAGGTCGTTCCTTCGCCAGGGCCAGAGTGGATTTCGTAACGTCCCTGAATCAGATCCATACGCGCCTGAATATTATGTAGCCCCATGCCCGTTGCATCGCTCGGGTCCATGCCGCACCCATTGTCTTTCACAATCATATTCAGCTCGTTATTGAACCGCCGAAACAAGATCTGAGCCTCCGTTGCTTCGGAGTGTCGAAGAATATTGCTGCACAATTCAATACAAATCGAATACAGATTAAACTCAGCGGTTTTATCAAGACGAGGCAATTCTGCATTCTCCAGACTGAATTTAATCTTCTGACTGATATTGAGTTTATGAACCAATCGGATAAGAGCCTCCGACAACCCCTGTTTTTCTAATTCATCCGGCTGAAGATTGTGCGACAGGTAACGTATTTCGGCAAACGCTTCCTTACTCATGTTCAACAGATTATGATAAATCTGTTGTTCTCGATCGGCCATCTTTGCGGGGTTCAATGCCGATAGACTGGTTTTTATAGCTGCCAGTAATCCGCCAAGACTATCGTGCAAATCGGCGGCCATGCGCTTACGTTCAAGAGTTTGTCCGCGCAGAAGTGCTTCCTCAATTTCACGGTTCTTTGCTCGTAGCTGATCATTGGCCCGTTTCAACTCAATTGTTCGAGCCAGAACCTTATCTTCCAAATCATGATTCAGCGCTTCAATTTCCAGCTTCTGTCGGTTGATAAGTTTATTTTTTCGGTAATAAACCGCCACAAAACCAAATAGCATAGCCAGACCACCAACCAGCACAATCCGCAAAAGACTAGCCTGCTCAATATCATGACTAAGCTGGTCAATATGTGCTCGTTGTTCCAGCCGGGTTTTCTGCGATTCAGCCCGCAGTCGCTCGGTTTCGATCGACTGTTTTAGGTGATTCATCCGGGTTTGGCTCGCCAATTGATCTCGTTCCGCCCCGGCGCGAAGACGTTCTAACTCAGCCTGCCGACGCACGTTGATCAATTGTTGTTGCTGAATAAATCGCTCTTTTTCGGCAGCAATTGTAACCTGATTGATATCGTACTTTTTCTGCACAGCCGATAACTCCTCTACTCGTTTGAGGTTTGTCAGGCTATCCCGTAGGGCGCTATATTCTTCGTACATAGCCAATGCCAAAGCAGGTTGATTAGCCGCACGATATGCCCGGTATAACGACTGAGTCGCCATCTGTTGAATACGAGTATAGCCGGCATTTCGCGCTATGGCAACAGCCTTCTCCCCAAACTCAATAGCTAGTTTGGGCTGGTTCGTTTGGGTGTAACATTCTGACAACCTCGCCCAAACAGCAGCCTGACCGGGTCGGTCATTTAGTTGAGTCCAAACGGCAAGTCCCTCTTCGAATACCTTAATGGCCTGCACAGGCTGTTGACGACTAATGAAGAAATCCCCTAATCGCTCATCGGCATAAGCTACATTAATCTGGGAATGCGTATCTAACGCTATTTGCCGACTCGCTTCATATTGCTGACGTGCCTCTTCATACCGCCCCTGAATCTCGTACACTTCACCAATTTGGCTAATAGCCTGACTGGTCAGCAGTTTCCGGTTTTTGGGCGTCAGAAGTTTATTAAAACCGAGTAGGGTTAACGAAAGCTGATAACTCGTCAACGCATTCGTATACTCTTTCAGAAGCATGTAAATGTCGCCCATGTTCATCTGAACCTGCCAGCGTGGAGAGCTTTCGCGAGGGAGCTTTACACATAATTCAGAAGCTCGCTGGTTAATCTGGAGCGCATGAGGATAATCGCCCTTAACGGTTCGGAGATAATACTCCTGAAACATCAAGGCCCGAACAACATAGAGATCATTGTGATAAACAAGCGCCTGTTCTTCCAGTTGCTTTGCGTACAAAAAACTACTGTCGCGCTGTTGGCCACGCATTTGCTTAAACACAAGGGCCATAAAACGTATACCCTCCAACCGGAGCGTATCATTGGTTCGGTTTCGGGGCAGTCGAGCTGCTAATTGCCGATGCGCCCGCCCAAGCGTTAGCAAGCTATCCATATAAGCAGCATCACCCCGCCGGTCGAAATTAAACTCCGGCAGTTTCGGACATGATTGGGCAAAGCAGATGGCACACCAGCCAAGCATTGTCATTCCAAGCCAAACTGATCTCATAGGGGCATTACTAACTTAGTAGGAAGTACGAAAATACTGATTTAGTACAGTAAATCAAGGGATTGACAGGATTAATGGCTTATTTTTTGTGTATCGTATACAGCTAACGTGTTCTTTAGGCTTCCAAGAAAAACAATAGGAACCGTTGCTTCTCTAAAGACTAGGCCTACCTTTGCGGCAATTATTAAAAAAAGTTAATCTCCCATTAAACGGATTGCTTCTTGATTGAATCTATATTGTGCAATCAAACGTAAATACAATTATTTCCAAGAATAAGCTATATTTAGACCGCTAGATACATAACAGTATTATTTCTGGTTCTAAATAGAAGTTTTAAAGGAAAAAACTACCATTTGGCAGATTTTTTGCACTGTTTATTTGGATTTAAGCAGAATAATTTAGTATCTTCAAGGCTGGATCGAACAAAGATTAGTAAAAACATAACCTCCTTATACACTATCGGCACACAACTCTACGTTACCTAATTGTCTTACTGAAAATGGAAAAAGCCCAGGTAAACGACAGTGAGTTGATTTCCCTGTACATCCGTGGTAATGAAAAAGCCTTTGCCAAATTAGTGCAACGGCACAAATCGAAAATTTACACCACTATTTACCTGATTGTAAAAGATCAGTATGTAGCGGAAGACTTAATGCAGGACACGTTTATTAAGGCCGTGGATACGCTTAAGTCGGGTAGATATAACGAGGAGGGAAAATTTCTACCCTGGATTATTCGAATTGCTCACAACTTGGCCATTGACTATTTCCGAAAGGATAAACGCTACCCCAGTGTGGTGTTTGAGGACGGAAGCAGTGTGTTTAATACGCTTGAGTTTGCGGAGGATTCCGTTGAATCGCTCCAGATTCGGCAGGAAACACACGAGCACCTACGTGAGTTGATTCAGCGATTGCCGGAACAGCAGCGTCAGGTACTTATTATGCGGCACTACGAGGAAATGAGTTTCCAAGAAATTGCCGATGCTACCGGCGTCAGTATAAACACGGCTTTGGGACGTATGCGTTATGCGCTGATAAATCTGCGCAAACAACTGAGCAAACGTTCGCCGAGTTATGATAAAAACATTTACCCAAGATGATGTAATCCGGTATGTCTATGAAGAGACCTCGCCAGAGGAAAGTCTCCTCATAGAAGATGCCCTCATGTCAGAGCCAGATCTGATGACGTTCTTCCTCGAAGCCCTGGAACTCAGAGCTTTGATGAATAAAATAGAGCGTCAGCCACGAAAAAATACGGTTCAGGCAATTCTGAATTATTCCCAAAATCATCCAGCAAACCCACCTGCTCGTCAACGACATTCGTAACGAACAGGTGGATATTGCTATTCCTGTAGCGCGGGTTTCCACCCGCGTAGTGGAAAGCCATTTTGTAATAAATTTACAAATGAGCTACCAACTACGCGACTTTCCAGTCGCGCTACTCTATGCTATGCAAAAAAAAGAACGGTTCAGGCGCTTCATTGAGTACTTCACCGAACATTATCCCGAACCCCAAACAGAACTGAATTTCAGTAATCCTTATGAGTTACTGGTGGCCGTAATTTTATCGGCGCAGTGTACCGATAAGCGAATCAATCAGATTTCACCAGCACTTTTCGCTCGGTTTCCAGAACCAGAATCATTAGCTGCTGCCTCAGCCGATGAGGTGTTCACTTACATTCGTAGTGTTTCGTATCCCAATAATAAGGCGAAACATCTGGTTGGCATGGCCAGAACACTTTTAGAGAAATTCGGGGGAGAAATTCCGGCAACCGTTGAGGAATTACAAACCTTGCCTGGAGTGGGCCGTAAAACAGCCCATGTAATTTTGTCGGTGGTGTATAATGAGCCGACGATGGCAGTCGACACCCATGTATTTCGTGTATCACACCGAATTGGGCTGGCGCCACTCACAGCCACTACGCCCTTAGCTGTTGAAAAGGCACTGATGGCGCATATTCCCAAACAATACGTTCCCAAAGCCCATCACTGGCTTATTCTGCATGGTCGCTACGTATGTCTGGCTCGCGCGCCTAAATGCGGAGAATGTAAGCTGAAGGAATTCTGTAAGTATTATGAGAAGCTAAAACCGGGATTTTTATGATTTAACTGACTGACTTTGATTTCTTTTACTTGGTTTTCGTAGAAAGCAGAATACTAAAATCAAGGTCAGTTAGTTAAATCATAAAAATCCCGGTTCAGATTATCAGATTAATACTGATCTGTACCTGCAAAGAAGAAATTACTCTCAATCTGAGCATTTTCGTCTGAATCAGAGCCGTGAATTGCGTTGGCTTCGAGTGATTTGGCGTATAATTTCCGGATAGTACCTTCTTCGGCCTGAGCTGGATTGGTAGCTCCGATTAGTTTACGAAAATCAGCAACGGCATTCTCTTTTTCAAGAATCATCGGAACAATAGCGCCCGACGACATATAGGTACAAAGGGAACTATAGAACGGACGTTCGCTGTGAACGGCATAGAATTGTCCGGCCCGTTCACCGGTCAGCTGTGTTTTCCGGATGGCTACAATCCGGAAACCCGCTTCTTCAATCATCTTAATAATTGCACCTGTATGCCCAGCTTCTACAGCGTCGGGCTTAATCATTGTGAATGTTCGGTTAGTTGCCATTCTAGTTCTTTTTGTCCCAATTTTATACGGCACTAATGTACAGACTTTCCCATGAAATGCTATTAAATTCAGGATTTTGACGCCGTGATGCACCCAGAAAACACAGAGATTCGTAGAGAAATAATACTAAAACCTTCTTGAATCTCTGTGTTTTCTGGGTGCATCTCTACACCAAAACTTTTTCCGTCCATCTCAATTAGTATTATTCGTACTTTTGGGTTTCGATTACAGCTCCGGCTGTTTATGTATGCAAGATATTGAAGCAATTGGCACACTTATAGGGCAACCGCCGGGCGGCCCCGCGCAAACCGTGCTGATTACCACTCACCAGAATCCCGATGCCGATGCAATGGGGTCATCGCTGGGACTGGCGGGTTACCTTCGCAAAAAAGGCCATCGGGTTACCGTTGTGACTCCGACTGACTATCCGCTAAACCTCCATTGGATGTCAGGTAATGATGATGTAATTGCGTTTGAGGAAAAAGTGCGCGTATCGGTTAGTCAGATGATGGAAGAGGCCGATGTTATTTTTTGCCTCGATTTTTCGAGTCTCGACCGTATCCGCGAACTGGCTCCTATGGTACGACAGTCTCGTGCCCGCAAAGTGCTGATCGATCATCATCTAGAACCCGAATCGTTCGCCGATATGGCTCTTTGGGACCCAAGTGCCGCATCGACTACCGAATTGATCTTTCGACTTATTGTAGAGTTAGGCGAAAAAGACCTGATTGATATTCCGATTGCCGAATGTCTGTACGCAGGTTTAATGACCGACACCGGTTCTTTCCGCCACTCGAATACAACAGGGAATGTACACCGTATGGCAGCTCAGTTATTGGACCTCCATATTGATGTGAGCAGCATTCACCGACGAATATTCGATAATGTAACGATCGACAAGTTCCGCTTGCTGGGCTACGTGTTGAATGAAAAACTGAAGGTGTTACCCGAGTACAAGTTCGCCTATATTACCCTAACTGATGCCGAGCTGAAGCGTTATCGCTCTAAAACTGGCGACACCGAAGGTTTGGTGAATTATGCGCTGGCCGTTGAAGGTGTTGTTATGGCAGCCATCCTGATTGATCGGAACGAAGAAATTCGCATGTCGTTTCGATCAATTGGTAATTTTTCGGTACGTGATCTGGCTAGTACTCATTTCGATGGAGGAGGGCATAGAAATGCAGCTGGCGGGCGTTCTAGGTTATCGTTATCCGAAACAGAAAAAAAGCTTTTATCAATAGTACCTCTATATCAGCAACAGTTGCTGGAAACCGTTTAAAATACGGTATTCGGTTTATAGTTTACGGTAGTAAGCCGATGAGTCCGAGTGCTAGTACCGTAAACTATAAACCGTAAACACATTATAAGTATAAACCAAGTAATCTCTCATGTCTCTTAAAAATTTCGGGAAAGCCGCCCTGCTTGTCGCTGTGGTAGCAGCCTGCGGTAAAAACCGCCAACAGGTGACGGAAAACGGCCTGAAGTACACAATTCACGAACAATCGGAAGGAACGCGTAAAGGGAAAGTCGGTGATATTTTGACGCTGCACCTTACGTTGATGAACAACAAAGACTCGGTTCTGCGCGACACCCACAAAGAAGGTGCTCCGTTCCAGATGTTATTGCAAGTGCCACCTTTCAAAGGTTCTTACGAAGAAGGTTTGACCATGCTGAGCAAAGGTGATAGTGCTACGTTCTATGTAAGTGCCGATTCGCTGTTTACACGGGCTATGCAACCACTGCCTCCAGGTGTTCAGAAAGGTACCGACATTGGTATCGCGGTGAAAGTCGTGAATATTCAGACAGAGGAAGAATATAAGAAAACGCAGGCTGCTGATTTCGAGAAACAAAAAGGCATCGATGCCAAAGTAATCGAAAACTATATCGCCAAGAATGGCTTAACGGGTAAAGCGCAGAAAACTGAATCGGGCGTTTATTATGTCGTAACGCAGCCCGGTAGCGGCCCAACGCCACAAAAAGGCGAAGTCGTACAGGTGCATTACACAGGTAAACTCCTGGATGGTAAAGTCTTCGATAGCTCGCGCACGAACCCACAGGCGGGCGGCAAACCAGCTCAATTCCAATTAGGTGTTGGCATGGTGATTCCAGGTTGGGAAGAAGGTGTTAGCAAACTCCACAAAGGTGAAAAAGCAACGCTGATCATTCCATCGACACTGGCTTATGGCCCACGCGGCAACCAGGCAATTCCAGCTAACTCAGTATTGCTGTTCGATATTGAGTTGATCGACATTCAGAAAGGCCAGGCAGCTCAGCCAGGAATGCCACAACCAAGTCGGTAATCGAATCGTAGCTAAGTTTTTAAAAAGCCGTTTGCAGTTATTGCTGTAAACGGCTTTTTTTGTTCATGATGGAACTCTGTTTTGCCACCAACAATCAACACAAACTCGACGAAGTAGCTGGCCAACTCGGCAACTCGTTCGCCCTCAAAACCTTGCGCGATATTGGCTGCGAGGATGAATTACCTGAAACCACGGGCACAATTCCGGGCAATTCTCGCCAGAAAGCGGATTATGTCTGGACGCATTTTGGCATTTCGTGCTTCGCCGATGATTCAGGTCTGGAAGTAGAAGCCCTTAACGGCGAACCGGGTGTCGATTCGGCTTACTATTCGGGAAGCCGGGATGCGCAGAAAAACATTGAAAAATTGCTGGGTAAACTAAGCGGAAGCAGCAATCGAAAAGCACAATTCGTGACGGTTTTCACGCTTGTTCTACATGGTGTTGAACACCAATTCAATGGGATTATTGAAGGCCAGATTCTGACCGAACCACGTGGCACGGGCGGTTTTGGCTACGACCCGGTTTTTCTACCGGATGGCCATGATCGGACATTTGCCGAAATGAGTATCGAAGAAAAAAATGGCATGAGCCATCGTTCCCGAGCACTAGCGAAGATGATAGCTTACTTGGAAAAGCAGGCAACATTTTAATTTTACTGTAAAACAAGCAGTGCGGGCAGGTTCTCAAACCTGCCCGCACTGCTTGTTTTTTTGTCATTCCGACGCCAGGAGGAATCTCAACATTGCTTATTAGTCAAGCTTGAGATTCCTCCTGGCGTCGGAATGACAAAAAATATACATTGACAAGATTACTCTGACCGCGACGAGCCTACTTTGGCAGCCGCCGATTTTTCTTTTTCCTTTTCAAGTACCTTTTTAACAGCTTCCCGTTGATCGTCGCGCAGGGTTGGATAGGTAATGCCTAACTGCTCCAGGTAGCTTTTGTACTTGCTGGGATCGTAGTAAAACTTCTCCAATTTCGGCTTGAACTCCGCCATGATCTTCTTGTTCAAATAAATAGCGGGTTGCTCCTTGGGCGAAATCAGCGGCTCATATTTGATGTCTTTAGTTTGCTCGTCTTTGTAATAAGCCCACGCATCTTTGATCAACTCAGGCTTTAGCAAAAGATCCAGCAAAGTCATCGCTTCGGCTTTAGCGCCGTATACAACACCTTTGTGAGCAATGGGAGTAGCCATCGAAATAGCGTTGGCCCAATGGTGACCGGGTAAGCCGGGAATGTTACTAGGATAACGCAGTACAATAGTGGGCAACGACCATGAAATATCGGCAATATCATCCGAACCACCGCCCATTGGCGTCATGGCCTGACCGCCCATCATCACTACCGGAGCCGAGGATGTTGGCATTCCCATCGAATCTAATTTCGTAGCTAGCCCTTCGGTCTTAGGCGCTTGTAACTCAATTTGTGAGGCTCGTGCCAGCAATTGATCTTCTTCCGACCAGGTTGGCAAGCCTACCTTCTTAATGTTATCATAGGCAGCTGCTGCCATCACTTTGTTGGTGTGCACTGGCCAGGCCGACCCCAGAATTTCGTACGTGAATTTCGTATCGGTCATCAGGGCAGCTCCTTCGGCGATCTTCACTCCTGTTTCGAAGAGTTTCTTGATTTTTGGATAAGTTCGTTCCCGGAAGTAATACCAGACAGCCGCTTTAGAAGGTACGACGTTGGGTTGGTCACCACCATCAGGAATAACATAATGTGAGCGCTGGGTCAATTCGAGGTGTTCGCGCCGGAAGTTCCAGCCGATGTTCATCAATTCAACGGCATCCAGGGCCGACCGTCCCCGCCAGGGAGCGCCCGCTGCGTGAGCAGCCTGTCCTTCGAAGTTAAACTTCACCGACACCAGACCGTTGTTGCCATTATCACCCCAGGAAACGCCCAGATTGTTGCCCACGTGGGTAAAGATACAAGCATCTACATCCTTGAAATAGCCATCCCGAACGTAGAACGCTTTTGTACCAACTAACTCTTCGGCAACACCCGGCCAAAGCATGAGCGTACCGGGAATTTTCTCCCGCTCCATCAGCTTCTTGACCGCCAGAACCGCGACGATATTCAACGCCTGGCCTGAGTTGTGGCCTTCGCCGTGACCGGGAGCGCCTTCTACGATTGGATCTTTGTAAGCCACACCGGGTTTCTGGCTGGCTTTCGGAATACAGTCAATATCAGAACCAACGGCAATCAATGGTTTACCCGATCCCCAGGTAGCAATCCAGGCTGAGGGAATACCTGAAATACCCTTTTTAACCGTGAAGCCT
Organism: Spirosoma litoris; assembly: GCF_054776755.1. Classification (NCBI taxonomy): domain Bacteria; kingdom Pseudomonadati; phylum Bacteroidota; class Cytophagia; order Cytophagales; family Cytophagaceae; genus Spirosoma; species Spirosoma litoris. The sequence goes on from NZ_BAAHBI010000046.1 coordinate 80,619, forward strand.
TCTTTTTCCAGCAGTTCTGTCAGGTATTTAAACGACTCTTCTTCCTGGAAGCCAAGCTCAGCAAAGCTGAATAGCTTATCGTTGATTTGCTGAGCCAGCACTTTGTTAGCCTCTACTGAAGCCACAGCTTCGGCCTTCAGTTTGTCCAGTTTGCTGTCGTTGGATTTAGCCGTTTTTTTTGCCTGTCCGAATAAAAGCGCGGGCGTGAGCAAAAACAGACTTAAAAGCATTGTGTACTTTTTCATGTCAAGAATGACCATTGTTTTGAAGTGATTGAGTTAGTTATTGGTTAAGCTTTTATTTTCCTTTCATTCCCCTCTCTTTTTCAGCCGCTTTCGCAATGGCTTCCCGCTGATCGTCGCGTAGAGTTGGGTACTTGATACCTAATTGCTCCAGATAGGTTTTATACTTGCTGGGGTCGTAGTAAAATTTCTCTAGTTTAGGCTTGAACTCGGTCATGATCTTCTTGTTGAGATAAACCGCAGGCTGTTCTTTAGCGCTAATTAATGGTTCGTATTTGATGCCTTTAGTCTGCTCATCATTGTAGTAAGCCCAGGCCGCTTTAATAATTTCAGGTTTCAGTAGCATGTCGAGCAACGTCATGGCTTCGGCTTTAGCACCCGCTACAATACCTTTGTGAGCAATAGGCGTAGCCATCGAAATAGCATCGCTCCAATGGTGACCGGGTAAGCCCGGAATATTGCTGGGGTATCCTAAAACAATTGTTGGTACCGACCACGAAATATCGGCAATATCATCTGAACCACCCGATAAAGGCGTCATCGCCTGACCACCCATCATCACCACAGGCGCCGAAGACACGGGTAAACCAACAGAATCTATTTTCGTATCAAGTCCCTTTAGATTAGGAGATTGCAATTCCCGCTGAGTGGCCTTTGCCAATAACTGATCTTCTTCTGACCAAGTTGGTAAGCCCACTTTCTTGATGTTCTCATAAGCAGCCGCTGCAATGGGTCGGTTGGTATGTACGGGCCAGGCTGAACCCAGAATTTCGTAAGTAAACTTCGTATCAGTCATTAAGGCAGCCCCTTCCGCCATTTTCATTCCCGTTTCGAACAATGCCTTTATCTTGGGGTAGGTACGTTCGCGGAAGTAGTACCAAACGGCCGCTTTGGAAGGCACTACGTTCGGTTGATCGCCCCCATCCGAAATAACATAATGGGAGCGCTGGGTTAGTTCAAGGTGTTCACGTCGATAATTCCAGCCGATATTCATTAATTCGACGGCATCCAGCGCACTACGTCCGCGCCAGGGAGCGCCCGCTGCATGAGCCGCTTGCCCCTCAAAATTGAATTTAGCCGAAATCATGCCGGTAGTTCCATTATCACCCCAGGCAACTCCAAGATTACTGGCAACGTGGGTAAAGATGCAGGCATCTACATTCTTGAAATAGCCATCCCGAACGTAGAACGCTTTCGTACCGAGTTGCTCTTCAGCAACCCCTGGCCAGAGCATGAGCGTACCGGGAATTTTCTCCCGCTCCATCAGCTTCTTGACCGCCAGAACCGCGACGATATTCAACGCCTGGCCTGAGTTGTGACCTTCGCCGTGACCGGGAGCGCCTTCTACAATCGGATCTTTGTAAGCCACACCGGGTTTCTGACTTGCCTTTGGAATACAGTCGATATCGGAACCAACGGCAATTAATGGCTTACCTGAGCCCCAGGTAGCGATCCAGGCGGTGGGAATACCTGCTACCCCTTTCTGAATGGTAAAGCCTTCTTTTTCGAGAATTGTCGTTAAATACTTGAACGTCTCTTCTTCCTGAAAACCGAGTTCCGAAAAGCTGAAGAGCATATCATTGATTTGCTGCGCCTGAACTTTACTAGCCTCCACAGATGCGACAGCTTCGGCTTTTAACCGTTCAATTCGGTCGGTTGGCGCAGTGGATTTTGTGACCTTTTTACTTTGCCCAAATACGAGTGCAGGCAGCAAAAGTAGCCCAAATAAAAGATTTGTACAGTATTTCATAGGTATTGCCAAATTTTATGAGGGAAATCATATTATTTACCTGATAAAGATACGGCTAAAAGCCTATGACATAAACGATTTACGGCAAAAACAACTCCTATTGGGTGTTCTTTATTCGTGTTTAATAAGCGGTACGCTTATCGTTAATTGAAGTGAACGCGAGGTAGCTATGCGGCTTACTGCATCCAAGACAAAATGCGGCATTGTGCGAAACTCTAGATACATTCTCTGTTTTTTTGTTAAGGGAATATCGGCCCCAATACCCGCTAAATAGCCTATACCAACATTTGTTTGATGAAGAAAAGGAATCTCTATACTGTACTGGGAATCTACAAACCTGCCACTTATAGACGTTCTCATCGTGGGAACCACCCCGCCCTTTAAATACAATCGAGTAGCCTTATCAATGAATACATAACGACCTAAAATAGGCAACGAGAGAAAATGCTCTTCGAAAGAATACAGGCGCGTATTTTGAGCAGTTGGATCTAGGGGATTCGTTAACGGAACCGAAAGGTTACCTTTATAATGACTGGCTAAAAATTCAATACTAGCAGAAAGCCGTTTTCGGGGGGCCACTGTAAAAAAAGCCCCTATCGTAGCTGTATAAAATGAACTATAGACGCCATTTGGATTATAATATGTCGTGTTCTTCGGGTCAGATACCCCATATGCCCAACTATTCACAAGGGCATTTGCAGATAAGCCAGCTTCATATCGGAATCGTTTTTTAGGTCGAGATTGACTTTGTGATTGGCCAGGGTTAACACACTGATTGTAGGTATTTACGACACGTTCAATATAAACAATCGTATTAAGGAAGGATTGAGGTCTTAGCAAATTAGAAAATCGGGAATCACTACACTCGGTTAAATACTTTGTCAACATGAGCAAGGTAAGATTTCCTCTTAATGGAACAAACGTTTTATCAGGTAAGCGTATCGCGCTAGTCAAGCGACCTTCAGGATAAAAAAGAGTGTATAGGCCAATGTATCCAAGTCGGAGGCCA
>NZ_BAAHBI010000046.1:83720-100963 GCF_054776755.1 Spirosoma litoris
AATGTATCCATTAATTTGTTCACGCATAAAATAAGTAGTACTGGCCCCTTCTTCGGTCAGGCTAACCGACAGGTGGTTAATTCCATCTGCCTGATAGCTCACAACTTCACCAGCCTTATAAGATTGACTAGATGCACCAGACTTTGTACGAAAGTCAATTAACTGATTACCCCGTTCCCGAATTTCTCCCCTAAGAGTATCACTGTTACGAAGGATAATAGAACCGGGACTGAATGATAGCTGAGAATAGGCATTCGTACAGATACTGATAAACAAAAAGACCTTGATTGTAAGCCGAGTCATAATATGTGTATAAAGGTTGGAAATGGTGGAATCCACTATATAAAGCAAAAAAATACACCAATCAAAAATTAAGTATACTAGACAGTTAAAGTCCAATTATTTCTATAGTGAACGCCAGACCCCATCTAGGTGAAGCTATTTTTCTACAGGCTCCGTTACTATGCATTTGTTAAGATCATTCTCAAAAGGTGAATAAAAACTAATCTGTAAGCAGAATAAATCCGGCAACTTTGATTTGAAAGACGTTCCATCGCTTTACGAGTCTGTTAAGCTGTTTTTCACTACTTTTGCACCGCGTAGATGATTCTGCGCACAGGCCGCCCTGTCAGATTTATGTATCGTTTTCAATCGTTTATAACCAAGTCAAATGGAAAAAATTAAGGTAGCAAATCCGGTTGTCGAACTGGATGGCGACGAAATGACCCGTATCATTTGGAAATTCATTAAAGATAAGCTGATTCTGCCCTACGTTGACGTTGACATTAAGTACTACGATCTAGGTATCGAGTACCGCGATGAAACCAACGACCAGGTAACGATTGATGCGGCCAATGCCATTAAAGAATACGGTGTAGGTATCAAATGTGCTACCATCACACCTGACGAAGACCGGGTTAAAGAGTTCAATCTGAAGCAGATGTGGAAGTCGCCAAACGGCACGATCCGCAATATTCTGGACGGTACTGTTTTCCGTGAGCCGATTGTAATGAGCAACGTACCACGTTTAGTCGTAAACTGGAAAGCGCCAATCATCGTAGGTCGTCATGCGTTCGGTGATCAGTACCGGGCAACAGACTTCCTGGTACCGGGCAAAGGAAAGCTGACGATGAAGTTTGAAGGCGAAGACGGAACTGTACAGGAATATGAAGTATTCAACTTCAAAGGTCCAGGTGTAGCGATGGGTATGTACAACGTCGACGAATCAATCCGTGGCTTTGCTCAGGCTTGTTTTAACATGGCCCTGCAAAAAGGCTGGCCGTTGTACCTCTCGACCAAGAACACGATCCTGAAAAAATACGACGGTCGTTTCAAAGATATTTTCCAGGAAATCTACGAAAACGAGTTCAAAGCAAAAGGCGTTCATTACGAACACCGTTTGATCGACGACATGGTTGCTTCGGCTCTGAAATGGGAAGGCAACTTTGTATGGGCTTGTAAAAACTACGATGGCGACGTTCAGTCGGATACCGTTGCCCAAGGCTTTGGCTCATTGGGTCTGATGACGTCTGTACTGGTTACGCCAGATGGCAACACAATGGAAGCTGAAGCAGCTCACGGTACAGTTACACGTCACTACCGCGAATACCAAAAAGGCAACAAAACGTCTACCAATCCGATTGCTTCGATCTACGCCTGGACTCGTGGTCTGGCTTTCCGTGGCAAACTGGACGGTAACGAGGAATTGATCAATTTCGCCAATGCACTCGAAGCGGTTTGCGTTGAAACCGTTGAAAGTGGTAAAATGACGAAAGATCTAGCCCTTTCGGCCTACCCTGCTGGTACGAAACTGGTGGCAGGTGAGCATTACCTCAACACCGAAGATTTCCTCGAAGCGCTGGATGAAAATCTGAAAGCGAAATTATCCTGAACCAGGATTTAGCTGATTAAACTGATTTTTATGATTTTGTAAATCGACTGTGTTACAATCAAAATCAGCTTAATCAGTTCAATCACAAAAATCCAGGTTCAGACAAAGTGCCGCTCAGTAGGGTGGCACTTTTATTTTCTTTACATCCAAACCCCGTTCTTATGAAACATATTCTTACCCTAGTAGCGTTGACTCTATTATCGGTTACGACCTACGCGCACACACTTAACAGCGATCCGCCTGTAAAAACAATGAAAACAAATTCGGTTCAGCACATTGTGCTATTTAAGTTTAAGCCAGAAACAACGGCTGCCAAAGTGAAAGAGATTGTGGCTGCCTTCGAAGCATTACCCTCGAAAATTAGCCAGATTAAAGGTTTTCAGTGGGGAACAAACAATAGCCCTGAAACCCACGCACATGGGCTGACACACGCCTTTATCTTAACCTTCGATTCAGTAAAAGATCGGGACGATTATTTACCCCATCCTGCTCACAAAGCATTTGGTGGCATTGTTGGCCCCTGGATTGATGAGTTGACGGTTGTTGATTTCACGAACCAGGCGAAATAAGAATAAACCCAGGCTGTAAGCAAAAACGGTAGGTAGGACGTATGCCATATCTCCAAGATATGGCATACGTCCTACCTACCGTTTTTGCGTCAAATTTTCTGTATGGGAGGTTGGTTCGCAACAGTTAACGTGAACACATCATTGCGCGAATAATGCCCTACACAATCGAAATCCAATTTACTTTTCGCCAGTACCGAAAAATCAAGATCAGCTATAAGCAAGCCTTCCTGATTCCAGAGCGGGCCGGCCAGGATTTCGCCCATAGGCGAGATAATGACACTTCCGCCCGCACTCATAATTTCCGGCTCATCAACTAAATCGGCCTGGTAGCGATCGGGATAATCAGATTTTTTGACAAACTGGTTACTGGCTAATACAAAACAGCGGCCCTCTAGCGCAATGTGTTGCATGGTCGATTGCCAGGAATCACGGGCATCGGCGGTTGGAGCTAAGTAGATTTCAATTCCCTGCTGATAAAGGGCTGTACGGGCCAAAGGCATGTAGTTCTCCCAACAGATAAGTCCGCCTATTTTCCCAACTTCGGTATCAAAACTAACCAGGGTGCTACCATCACTTTCACCCCAGATGTAGCGCTCCAGACCAGTGGGTTTCAGTTTCCGATGTTTTCCCAGGAAACGGCCATCCTTTCCAAAGTAAAGTAGTGCGCAATGGAGTGTTCCCCCAATGGGTTCTTTTTCGGTTACTCCCAGCGCGACGAACAAGTTTGCCTTTTTTATAGCTTCCTGTATTCGAATCGTTTGTGCTGACTCTACCTCTAAACTATTGGCCCAGTAATCCAGCCACACACTGCGGCCTTTATCCGTTCGTCGGCCAACGATGGCGTCGAACGTTAGTCCGCGCGGATAGCAGGGAATAAACGATTCTGGAAATAGGAGCAATTGGCAACCTTCTTGAGCCGCTTTTTCAATCCAGTCGATCACAAGATCGACACTCTTCTCTAAATCAAATAGAGCTGGCGTAGCCTGCACCACACCTGCCCGTATATTTTTGAAAGTCATTCGTTTATTCGATTACATAATACCAAAAACCACAAAAAGCACAGAGCGAACCGCATCAACGGCTTATTCTGTGCTTTTTGTGGCCCTATGTTCCCGAAGAGAATAAGTCTACTTTACTGTTTCTGCCGGAACACTACCAGGTAGCAATCCTTTCCGCTTCAGCAGGGCGTCTGTAAACCGCAGATCATTCTCGCTGGTAAATATGTTAAATGGCAGATATAGAAATTGCGCTTTCGATAAACCTTTTGTAACCGTTTTAGCCAGCCAGTTTGCCTTTACGTTAGCCATAGCCTCGGCATTATCCAGAAAAAGAATATACGCTTCTTTGTCTTTTACAACGCTTTCAATCTGACTCCATTTTAAAATGCCGCCTTCTTTGGCATTGATCCGCATCAGGATCTGGCGGCTGTCAATTTCATAAACATACTTCTGAAATAGCGCCTTGCTTTGCTCCATCTGAGCAATACCCGTAATCTGAACAGCCCAGAACAGGACGTACAAAATCGTCAGCAAAACAACCACGATGTAAATCCAATAGTTGGGATAGACTTTCGTCAGGCTCAGAACAACATTCAGCAGAATCAGCGCCAGGGGTACAAATCCCCATTTCCAATTCTCTTTCACCCATTGGCGTAGGGCGATATTGATGTACGTTTTTTGGTCTAATGCGTACTTTTTAGTCTTAACAATCATAGTACCTCTACATGAAAGCGCAAAGATACGGGGGATTTATGATGTATGATGTAGAATGTATGATATATGATATAGTACATACAGCATTTTGTGATACCTCTTACATCATATATCATACATTCCCAGCTTATTCTTTTCTAAAGTGCAGGGCATTAATGGCATAGCCATGATCGGGGGTTTGGCGCATGAGAACGTAAACCGAAAATGTCTGGTCGCCTGTTTCGTAATTTCCGGTACTGTAGCGTAATCGGTCGGATGAACCCCGGTATACAAACTGGAATTTATGCGGAGGATATTTCCGAAAGAAGGAGCGTAAAATCAATTCGGCATGAGTTGCCTGAACTGCCGGAAATTCAACTTTTTCGGCGTCAATAACCAACTCAATCGTTTTGGCAAAACGAGCGGATAACTGGCTGGCATCCCCATTACGTAACGATATACCCACGGTCTGTGTAATATCGGCCTCTGTAGGCGATTTGCCTGGAAGTATCCAGACAAACAGACCAAAAATAAAACTGATAATTGTGTGCATGATTGGTTAAAAAGAGACTATTTGGTACGACTAATGGCGAAAATTGTGCCAACTAACCAACTCTACTAGTTATTTCGCGGACTAGCGTCTTTTTTACCATCTTTGCAACTCTAATTCGCTTTTCAGATTTGTGCATGAATACCGCCCAGCCCACGCTTATCCTCAACAGAGAGCAGATCCATCAGAAAATCAGACGGATAGCCTTTCAGATTTACGAGAATAACTTTGAAGAAACCGCCCTCCTATTGGCAGGTATTTCGGGGGAAGGATACATACTGGCCGAAGCATTGGCACGTGAATTGCGAACAATAGCGCCTTTTTCTGTCGAGTTAATTAAACTCCATTTAAACAAATCGCAGCTGGCCCAACCTGCCGTCAGTTACGATCCCTCTGCCACTGATCTTACTGACAAAACGGTCATCGTTATTGACGATGTACTCTATACGGGCCGGACGCTAGCCTTCAGTCTACAACCTTTTCTGACAGTTCCCATCCGGAAACTACAAGTGGCCGTTTTAATTGATCGCAACCACCCTCGCTATCCAGTGGCTGCCGACTATAAAGGCTATGAATTAAGCACAACCCTAAGCGAACACGTTGATGTTGTGTTAAGCGACGAAGAACGGACGGGGGTGTATTTACGATAAGTCGATAGTCATTGCCGCCAACGTCATTAACTGGCGGCTATTGACTATCGACTATTTTTATGCCTTTGTACCGCGAATCAGGCTGATACCAGCAAAGAAGAAAACTCCGCCTAGAATAAGGTAAACAAACGAAGCTTGGGCCACTCCTCCTTTTGTAAAATCCATACCGCCGTAAATCAGGCCACCCAGGCCAAGCAGTGTCAGAATTATGCCGAATATGCTTTTGACGTTCATACGTTAAGTTAATTAATCGCGAATGATAGATTATCAGACAGATAACTAACATCAACCAATAGTGTCCCGCATAATTCCGGATTTTGTTTTTACGCTTATTCCAGCAACACCATAATATCTTCTCGAGTCAGCGATTTCATGAAGGTTTCTTCCGTCGAAATCAGGCTTCCGGCGAGTTGTTGTTTAGCCCGCTGCAACGACAGAATTTTTTCTTCGACGGTGTTCTTGGCAATAAATTTGTACGTAAACACCGTTTTTTGCTGGCCAATTCGGTGGGCCCTGTCAACAGCCTGGGCTTCAATAGCCGGATTCCACCAAGGGTCGAGAATGAACACATAATCGGCTGCTGTCAAGTTATGTCCCAAGCCGCCTGCTTTTAAGGAAATCAAAAACAGTTTCACCGAATCGTCTTTCTGAAACAGTTCAACCTGGCCCTGTCGGTCAGTGGTCGAACCATCCAGATAAGCGTATTTGATATTTTTTTCTTTCAGATAGTGCTGAACTACATTGAGATGTTTGATAAATTGACTGAACACCAACACCTTATGATTTTCAGTCATGGCACTTTCCAGCCGCATGAGCACATCATCTAACTTGCCTGAGTCGCCTTCGTAATCGGCATCAACCATACGCGGGTGGTTGGCAATCTGCCGAAGTTTGGTCAGGCCCTGCAACACGATCATCTGCGATTTAGCCATACCTTCCTCTTCAATGTGTTCCAGAATCAGGTTCCGATAGTACGATTTTGCTTCTTCATACTGCGTTTCCTGATCGGGCGTCATTTCGCAATAAAGTACGCTTTCTACCTTTTCGGGCAAATCGGTGGCAACCTGCGCTTTATTCCGACGAAGCATAAACGGCTTGATTAGGCTGTATAGCCTTCCCGTCTTCGCATCGTCGTGGCGTTTCTCAATAGGAATCTGAAATTCATTCCGAAAAAACGATTGACTGCCCAGCAGACCCGGATTGATAAACGACATCTGCGACCAAAGATCCAGGGTGCTGTTTTCGAGCGGAGTTCCGGTCAGGATAAGTCGATACGCAGTGTTGAGTTGTCTAACAGCTTTTGTTATGTGGGATGATGGGTTTTTAATCGCCTGCGACTCATCCAGAATAACATAGTTGAATCGATAATTACTCAACAGATCAATATCGATTCTGACAATACCATACGACGTTAAGATCAAATCGTAATCGTCAAATTGGGCTGTGTTCTTATCCCGATACGTGCCCGTATAGACCATAATGCGCAGATCGGGGGTAAACTTACGCGCTTCGAGCTCCCAGTTATACAGCAAAGACGTAGGCATAACCAACAGGCTAGGCTCTAGAATTCCCGCTTCCTTTTGTCCCTGCAACATGGCCAGTGTCATGACTGTTTTTCCCAAACCCATATCATCAGCCAAACACCCACCAAAACGATATTGACGCAGGAAGTTCATCCAATCATAGCCCGCCTGCTGATAGGGCCGTAGCGTGCCGTTAAATTGCTTCGGTAACGGAAAGTGTTCAATCTCTTCAAAATCGCGCAGCCGCTCAAGTTTTCGACTGATTACGGTTGTTGCCAGATTATCGTTCTCCAGTTCCTGTACCAAAGCGAGATGATGCTTTTGTAGCACTAAGCGCTCATCGCCATCATCAATATGTTCCAGAAACCCGAACAGTTCAGAATACTTTGTGAACCAGGCATCGGGAATAACGGCCACTTCGCCGTTAGGCAGCGTGAACTCACGCTTTTTATTCAAAATCAGTTTCCGCAGTTTCAGAAATGGGATTTCAAACTCACCAAATCGCACATTGGCATAGATATCAAACCAGTCGCGGCTTTCCTGAATCGAGACATCGATACTCGAATAGCCTAGAAAATACCGTTTTGTATTTTGCGCGTCTTGCCGGAGTAAAAAGCCCGACTCCTCTAGTTGCCGACCATGATTCGATAACCACGTAAAAGCCTCTAATTTAGGAAGAGCCAATCGCCCATGACGAAGATCTAGCCCCGTATCGCGCAGGAAAGCTAGTTTTTGACGCTCCAGGCGCTGATCCCGGCGAATTTTGTGAAAAATATAGTCATCGTTTTTCTTCTCTAAACTCACATTTGCCGACGGGCCAAAATTGTCGAAACGGAACGTAAAATCGCCGTATTGAAATGCCAGATCAAACATGATTTGCTGACTGTGTTCATCTTCGGGCGTAAGCGTATCCACTTCGTTCGTATCTGTCGGAAACAGTGTTGCGGGCACAGGCCGGTTTGCCTGCACTACTTCCGAGACGGTCAAAACTGGGACAGCAACCATCGCTTCAGACCTAATTTCGAACCCTTTTGGATATACGTCGTAAGAGGCAATTAACTGCGCCACAAAGCGTTCGTAATACTGCTGTTCAAGATTTCGCGGAATAATAATGTGATTTTTATTAAAGAACGGTCTCAGTTTTTTACCATCCACATTTTTGCTAAAATGATAGAGTCGATTTCCAACCATCATATAAGCTGGCTCATCGCAAATCATCAGTGCATCTTTAAACTGAAACTCGACCCGTTCTGTCTCGCTGGTATTATTCCCCTCTCCAGTCCCATTCTGACGTGGCCCAATAGGATAACGAATAATGGGAAAATAATGGGTCGAGTCACTGTTGCGTACAAAGTGAAAATGGACCCTTGCCGGTTCGGGCATCCAGTTGATGGCTTGCCAGGCGGGGTTACCATCGTTGCCCATAATATAAAAAGGCTTGCCAGGAAGCAGACCCATTATCTGGGCCTTTATAGTTTCCAGATATGCGCCAATAGCTTCCTGAATCAGTTTATCCCCTTTTTGCGAATCGTAGATTTTTAGAAAAAAATCTACGGCAGGCAGTTTACGCGTATTAAACTTTTTGACAATAGTATCTTGCTGGATACTATCGATGAGCTTAACCAGTTCAAAATCCCGTTCATCCAGGCCTTTGGCAAATTCACCAACGTTTTGAGTCGATAGTGTCTGATTTTGAAGCGTCAATTCGCCTTTGCTATTCCGTTGTACAACGAAAGCTTCGATCAGATAGCCCAGAAACTCGTGATCCAGCAATGAATACACGATTTGAAACGGTTGCAAAGGCGAAACTTTCATGGAGCACGTGTCCTTCATGACCAATCCGGTTAAGGAGGGGCCGAATGACAGAAAAAGGTGAACAATCGATTAGAAAAAGGGTGGATGAATACGCTAACAAACCAGACAAAAGCAATACAAAAGCATTCATTATGAACAGTTTATATGCTATTCGCATTTATCAACGGTTTCAAATATACGAATCAAAGTAAAATGTACAAGAAGGAATTTAGCAAAAATGATAAACCGTTCTCAGTAAGCTTCGAAAGTTATTATCCGGCTGAAACCAGGTTAATTATAGGGCCCATTACTGTTGGTACAAAAGATTAATGACTTATTAAACTGAGCGTGTTAACCAACTTTATCTGTTGCCATTGGTTCTATCTGTTCACAGTAAGCACAGCTATATGGAAACGCATCAAACAGACTCAGCAACCTCTACCTCAAAAGGTATTTTTGAACGATTCGCATCAGCGGTCACGAAAGCAACCGGCAGCTCAGCCGCTTTTATTATAGCCTTCCTTACCGTTATTATCTGGGCTATAACTGGTCCTATTTTTCATTATTCGGAGACATGGCAGTTAGTGATCAACACGGGGACTACAATTGTTACGTTTCTGATGGTCTTTTTGATTCAAAAAGCGCAAAATAAAGATTCGATGTCTGTCCAGTTGAAGCTCAATGAATTGATAGCCGCCACCAAGGGGGCAAGTAATCGGCTGGTATCAGTCGAGAATCTAACCGAAGAAGAACTTCAGGTTCTCCAAAAGCACTATCAAACAATGGCCGAAATAACCAAACAAGCCTCCGACCTACGCCAATCCCACTCGGTAGAAGAAGCCATCAAGGATTCGGCCGAGAAATTAGAAGAAGACTTAGGAACTGGGCATACATTATGAGCGTAAAAAAAAGTGTTTCCTTATCTATAGTTATTCGTTGGCATATATAACTGAAAATCAATATATTGCGCTCACAATAATGACTCCACAAAGACTCATTATTCAAAATAATATTAACACGTATTTCAATAACATATAAATTAGTAAACTACCTACCGAACTGAACTTGTAATGAACTCTACTATCAATAAAAGGCATCTCGTTGATGCCCGGCTATTTACTGCTATTCTGGCAAACAAGAATTACATCTCCTCCGTAATTCATCGTACGTTTTGCCCTCCTACTAATTACTAGGTATTAGCGGCAGCTTACTAAAGCTCATAGGGTTGTAATCTGTCTATCCCTACCTACGAGTACATCAGAATAATATCTGGTCTCTTTTAACGGCCTCTCTTATGCTTCATTCTTCACCTATTCTTGAGGATGGCAAAGAGCGACTGCCTAGCTAAATACCTCTTTTTAATAACACCCACCACCAATGAAAAAATACAAACAATACGGCGCTATTCCCGAGCGATTCATTCATCCTGATTCATTTCTATCTCGACAATCTCCTTACCCCGACTATACAATTAAAGACCCTTACCAACGTGCTCGTGACTATTACTTAAAACGCCGATCCTACGAACGAGGTCTGGAGTCCCTAAGTAACGATATGTGGATACCTATCGATCAAATCTGTAAAGTCAGAGGCAAACAGCGCTGGCAGGTTTTTCGTAATATTGAAACAGGTACCGAACAGGATCCAACTTTAATATTAGCCCATCTGGCAAGACAGTCTATTTATTCAACCCTGGTGCGCTTCCAGTTTGAAACCGATTTGCTGTTGTTGCAGATCGATGAGAGTTTCCCGATTGAAGCCAAAATAAAGCAACTCGACACACAAGCTCCCTCATCCCAATTCTGGTATCACTTGCCTATTCCAGCAGCAGCTCAGGTTAAAAGCCGGATTCAGACGCTCAAAAACCATCTGGATGTTTTGGCGGCCGATCAACCTAACGGACAATCGAATCTGAGGGTCAATTTAAGTGAAGATCAATTAGATTGGATTGACCCTAGTAAGCGACTTAAGTTGCTAGTTTACGAGGAAGTTTATATCAAAAATTTTGCTCAGGTGCAAACGCTTATAACAACCTACAAGCAAACTAAAACGGATGAGAATAAGGATTGGCTACGTCTGGCTTAATAGTCGATTTATAACTTGCGGCAATTAAAGAATTAAAGAGTAACTATCTTAAACCTTATTTTCTCCTAACAAAATAAGGTTTAAGATAGTTACTCTTTTTACTATCAAAACAAAAGCTACACAGACAATAAATACTAAAAAACTTAATACAACTTTCGAAGGAAAGTTGTAAATTATTTTCATATTAAATTTATCAAAAAAAGACTCCATAAACTCTAAAAACACAACATGGCTTAGATATATGCCATAGCTTGTTACGCTAAGCGTTTTTATCCATGCGGGCAATTGAATTGCTGGCATATTGATTCCAATAAGTAGCAGCCCCAAGCCACCAATTGGTAAATCACTGATAACGTTTGTAAGTACGGGCAATTCAAGGTGGGTTATTTTAGAGGTCGCTATACTAATGAAGATAATCCCTACTATAATCCCCATCCATTTCTTTATTGATGCCTTAGGTGCTGGGTTTAAATAGAAAGCGGCTATTATATAAACTAAAAAATGAGATAAAGAAGTAACCCCATAATAATTATGAATATAGCCCCAGTACAGATAGACAATCGAAAAAATTAATAGGTACAAGCCAATTGAGCGATTAATTCTAGTAACGAGCAAAAAAATACCTAGTACACTAAATTGCATAATTATTAACTCGGGCAAATAATACATTTGTTCGCTACTCTCTCCATACAAAAATGCCCGAACTAGTAAGTTTATTGTAAATTTAGTACTACTCCCTGTAATCAGATATTTTGCCGTCCTGAGCCCTAAGTAGATAACTGTCCAGGTTAAAAATGGTATACCGATTCTCTTCCAAATTTTACCAATAATGGTCTTGACACTTATAGTAACATCAAGGCTTTGGACAAAGTAAACTAATGACGTGGTGAAAAAGAATGGCACGCATAATTTCAAGAAAAAAAACGAAACATTTTCTGCAGTGTTACTCTCCGTATGGACATGGATAAATATCACACCAAAAGCGGCTATTATTCTTATTAAGTCAATAATTGAATTTCGAGAATCTTGTTTAGGCTTTGATGATAGGGTGTGGAGAGTACTTTTCATAGAATTAACAATTCTATTTATGTAGTTTTTCTATTTATTAGGCGTTGATAACGCAGGAAATAATCTTTACCCATCCTTCATTTAAAATCTAGCGAGAGGTCTTTATTGACCAAAAGGCAGCAGCCATCATTAAACCAGCCAAAGCACCCAAAGCGCCCCAGCCAATATCCGCCCAACTAAAATAACGAGTAGCTATTAACAGTTGTCCTGCTTCAGCCACAATCACAACCCCAACCAACGCTACCCATCCTAACGCCCACCAGTAAACAGGTCGGGAGTGACCCGGTAAAAAACCAGTCAATAGGCCTAAAAATACAAAAGGGACAGCCGTTCGGAGGTCCTCATTTTCGTGCGAGTCAGTCCAATTAGCTAACCAGTTGGGAATAAACCAGACAAACTTTAAGTCTTTATGAGGTTCCCAGCTTAAATAGAATACTAGAAAAACACCTACTAGTATAAGTAAATATACAATTCGCATACTATATAGATAACAATATACTTAATTAACAATATCTATATTAACTAAAAGCAAACATGACGCTAAAAAGTAGTCTATCAAAGCGAAGAAGGATAAAAACACAAAATTCAGCGAGTATCTGAGGTGTGTCAGGAGACTATACGCAAACTCAATCGTTTGGATTTCGGGGCACTCCTCTGACTGTAAGAAGGTGTGGGGCTGCTGTCGCAGAATGGATCAAAACGGAACTGCCGAAACTTACTGGATAAACTAAAAATAAAAAGCCTCTAACGAGCCAAACAGCTAATTAGAGGCTTACTAAGTACCAGGAGCGGGTACAAAATATTGCCTTAATCAATTGTCTATCAGTGACTTATTAAGATATAGTAACAAATAGGAAACAAAATTTACAGGCCTATTAATTAATTTATTCAGCGGAGGATTATTCAACAAGGTTATTGGCTACTTGGTTTTGTCAGAGCCGGGCGGATGGTTCCCTCGGCTTATTGGGTCGGGGGAATGTTACCTCCGGCCCTTTTTATGTTGCCAAGAGGCAAATAGTTCAATATCCACAGCGTTAGTATACAATATTGGCAATTAAAATAACTAATTCTATTCTGTAGATGTTGTCTTCCCCATGTAAAAGGTTAGCCAATAAAGCTTTAAATAAATATTAATGGACTTGATGCTTTCATTGCCCTACATAACATGGAAGAGCTAGCAAATTTTATAACAAAAAATCTCCCATTTATATTGCTTATATATCACGATTTACTACATTTTTGGAAGACTCAACAGATTAATTACAGGAATTCTTCCGCATTAAATTCATTATGCAGCCAAAGAACAATGATATAAGTAACGACTTTTTACAGTTAGCGCGAATTGCTCTTACTGGTAGACAGCAAGATATTCAACTGATCATTCACCGAGCCTCCAAGAGGCTTAAATCATCGTACCCTGAACTAACAGATGCTCTAATCAAACTTCTGCAGGAGTCTCCAACCCGAGCCACTCCTCTTCGTAAGCAGGCCGAATCAGCATTACCAGTAGATGTAGATTCTCGCCTGCAACTTCTCAGAGTTGAGAAAGAGCAGCTTGAATACGATCCCGTATTGCCTGAGGCAATACAAAAACTTTTAGATCAAACGATATCTGAACGGAGCAACACCTCTGCATTACTGAAACATGGCTTGCAGCCAACCAAATCACTGCTATTAACTGGCCCCCCTGGTGTAGGAAAAACCTTAGCCGCTAAATGGATTGCATCCAAACTTGATAAGCCATTGCTTATTCTGGATCTAACTGCCGTTATGAGTAGCTACTTGGGACGCACTGGCAACAACATAAGGTTTGTCCTCGATTATGCAAAAAATACAGATTGTGTACTGCTGATCGATGAGTTGGATGCTATTGCAAAGCGCCGGGATGATAATAGCGAAATTGGAGAGTTAAAGCGGCTTGTTACAGTGCTGTTGCAGGAAATTGATGACTGGCCTTCTTCGGGATTGCTTATTGCAGCTACAAATCACCCTGATCTACTGGATCCGGCAATTTGGAGACGGTTCGAAATCGTTTTAGAATTTAGTAATCCCTCACAACCATTAATAGAACAACAAGTCAATGTCCTGTTGAAAGACCATCTAATTAATCATCAAGCTTGGTCAAAAATTTTATCATACATCTTCGTTGGCAACTCATTCAGCGAAATAGAACGACAACTCTCTCTGGTCAGAAAATCTGCGGCAATTGATGACCACCCCTTAGAAGACAAACTGAAAGACTTAGTATCTAACGGTACTTTTTTAAGTAAAGATCAAAAATTAGAAATCGCTCGTAATCTGATACAGCATGGAATAATGTCTCAAAGGCAAGCACATGAATTAACGGGATTAGCTCGTGAAACGATTCGAAAAAGCATGAGTCCAAAGAAATAAGAATAATAAACCTCCACACCAATGGCAAAAAGAAATTTTCTTCTCGGAAAAGGAGAGCGATTAACGGAACAGATTCGGATTCCATCTGGGCCGGTAACTAAAGCCGCTCCATATACGTTTGCTGAAGCTAAAGCTCGTCTACAACCTATGCTGGATAAAGTTGTTGAAGGGATTAAACAACTACCTGATGATGCCTGTCCTGATGATTATGCAATTGCCACTATCACTCTGAACCCAGAGTACATAGCCAAGACGTACCATCCTTCGGAGTTATTACGTACAGTTGGCCTTGATGCTGTTGGAAGCAGGTCACGTAAGATACTTCCTGAAAAGCGTAGCAAATCAAGACAACCACAAGAGTCAGTCACGACTGAACTTTTCGTACGTGGTAAGCGAAATGTATTCAGTAAGTGGGCAAGTGAGCTACCTGAGTGGGTTGAAGAAGGTTACGGCTCAATTCAGATTATTCAAATTGAGGAGATCGCTTTCCCAACGCCCGCTAATAAAATAAAAGAAATCAAAAGTCAAAAGCCTCAAACGGTTTATGAGGTGGTTCTTCATTCAAATGAGGAAAATTCTGAAGGTGGTATCCTGAATAAGTTTCGTAGTTATCTACTTAATCATGAATTAGATGGAAACTTTCAAAGGAGATTTTACGCTGGAGGGCTCTGCTTTTTAGAGCTTGAAGCACCAACTCAGGCTGCCATCGATATAGCTCAGTTTAGCTTAGTTCGAGTAGTTAGGGAAATGCCCACTCTACGACTGCTTAGGCCAACCATTCGATCTGCAGGCACTGAAAATAGTGTACGGATTAAACTACCAGATACTGGTCCAGTCGATCCTACGGTTAAGGTGGCTATTTTTGATGGTGGCATTCCGAAGAATCACCCTATTTGTAAGTGGGCAAATTCCTACGAAGCGCCGGGGCTGGGACCGGCCACACCAGACTTATATGAACACGGTGTAGGAGTAACATTAGCCTTTTTGTTCGGACATATTGACCCCAAAGCGCCACTTAATAAACCCTATGCCAACGTCGATCATTACCGAGTACTTGATAACGTACCTGGTGAAAACTACTACGAATTGTACGAAGTGTTGGATCGAATTACGAATGTATTAAAACAGAAAAATTACGATTTTGTGAATCTAAGTTTAGGTCCTCGCTTACCTATCGAAGATGACGAGATACATGCTTGGACTGCCGTTTTAGATGAACACTTATCAGATGGAACTACGCTTTTAACCGTTGCCGTTGGCAATGACGGAGAGGGCGATGCACAAGAGAATTTAAACCGCGTTCAAGTTCCTTCGGACTGTGTCAATGCTTTGAGCATAGGCGCTTGTGATGTACCTGACAAAAATTGGCAAAGAGCGTCATATAGTTCGGTTGGTCCAGGCCGTAGCCCTGGCCTAATTAAACCGGATTTAGTTGATTTTGGAGGTTCACTCCAACGACCCTTTCTTGTTCTTGATGCAGGCAATGGATTCAAATTAGCACCAACAGGCGGTACAAGCTTTTCATCGCCAAGTGTACTAAGGCTAGGTGCTGGTATACGTGCGCATTTCGGCAATTCACTATCTGAACTTGCTATCAGGACCTTACTCATCCATTCTGCAGAGAATGCTCCTATTTCTAAAACAGAAATTGGTTGGGGTAGAGTCGCTCGTAGCCTTGATGATATTACTGTCTGCGAAGATCATTTGATGAGGGTTGTGTTTCAAGGACGGCTTACTGCTTCAAAGTTCATTCGGGCTCCTATACCACTTCCCAGTGGTGATCTACAAGGAATGATTAAAATCAAAGCCACTTTGTGCTACGCTACAAATGTTGACCCTCACCACTCTGGCAACTATACGCGAAGCGGCATTGATATCACCTTTAGGCCAAGCAAAACCACCAAACGAAAAGTAGCAGAAGGAGAGGTGGAGCCGCTTCATGCACAGACTAAACCTTTCTTTAGCAAATCACAAAAAGCATATCAGACAGAAGAAGAGTTGAGACGAGATGCTTGGAAGTGGGAGAATTGTCTGCATGCGGAAAACCAATTCCGAGGAACTTCGTTAAACGAACCTGTCTTTGACATTCACTACAACGCTAGATTAGAAGGTCACAACGATACAAGAACGCAGGAAATTCAATACGCACTTGTAATCACAGTTGAAGCAACTCGTATTGGGGATTTGTATAATCAAGTTGTTAGAAAGTACGCTACTCAATTAGAACAACTGCAACCGGTAATTGACATTCCAATAAAGGTTTAATGATATTGGCTACGGCCAAAAGAAAACCGAAGCGGCTGGAGCCAACTTCGGTGTGCTTTGGGAAACTCGAAATCCATTGCAGCGGAGGAGCAAGCCAATTAGCTTGCGTGAGATTCACAAAGTGCAAAGATAACAGCTCAGTAATGACTTTGTTATCGGCTTCTTGGGCTGGCGTTGGCTGCCTCAGTATGAAATAGGCCATCAATCCTAATAAGCTAAACATCATGGCAAAAAATGGAGAACCGGGTAACGGCCGTATCGGTGCCGTTCGTGAACGCTCACAAACGTTCAACCCGACCACGGAGCAATGGGTCAAACGCGATACGAACACCGGTCGTTTCATGGACGTGAAACAGGACGGCACCCCGTTTAAGGGAGTTCGTAAAGAACGTTAGTCCTTCTATAAGAATGATAGTTCAGTAGAACTATCATTCTTATCTTAATTCCTCCAAATGAATAGTTAACAGCTCTTAGGTTAACATACACCGTCAAATTAAAGTAGAGTGATTCGATGCGAAGGCCCCGAACGGCTTTGGCTTACTCTCTTGTTCTATTTACGGCTAAGCCATCAGTATCAAGAAAATATTTTCTAAATCAGAGAAAGATGTTCACAATAGGCAGATCCAGATTTAAAGGTTGGGAAAGTTTTGCGGAGGAGCGTTACAGTGATATAGCAGAAGAAATTAAGCGTCAGAAAAAAGATTGATATGGTCCTAAAAATCCGGACACGAAACTTTTTTAACTTCGTGTACCATGAACCAAT
>NZ_BAAHBI010000047.1:0-1032 GCF_054776755.1 Spirosoma litoris
CCAGGCCAGACTCACGGTATGATCTTCCTGAGCCTTGGCCGAAAAGGACACTAAAGCTACTGGCATTGGACCTTGAACAACTAACTGCGCACTGGAATTATCATTGTCTGTAACGTTAGTAGCAGTTAGTCCAGTACCTGCCGCATTGGCAGTTACTCTAGGATTTGGGGAAGTAGTAGGCGCAAAACCACCCATAGAAATAACCAAATCGTAAATCGCGTCGCCTGGAATACCCGCCGATGGACTAGTTATTTGAAGGATAACACTAGTAGCACTGCTAGTTTGTGTTACCGACAGATTACCTGTTGTGTTCGTTGAACCGGTAGGGACTGTCAGCGAATACGAAACTATACCGATGTTTTTGGGAATTTCGACCGTGTAAGTAACTGCAGCACTTTGAGGAATAGGAGCCGAACTACCATTACCAAAGCTAACCGTAATGCTGCCAGGTTGTCCAGTCTGAATAGGGTTCGGGTTAATGACAACCCCCGATGCTGAAGGGTCTTGCGCTAGGGCAGCATAACCGCTACACATCCCCAGTAAGACTATAAGTAAAAGTTTCCTGATCATAATCGTGAATATAAAGTTTAGAGAATTTTAAAGTCGCCTACTAATTATCCCTCAAATATCTAAAAAAAGGCATTTCGGGCAAGTAAAATTTTATTAACCAGTGGTAATTCTGGCATAAACATTATTTAACGGGTTACCTTATTTTTTTCCTAAAAAAATCGATTGGATTAGGCATTATTCTAATCCGTTCTACGCTGATTTCGACCACTATAACCTTTCATACTATCCATCGCACTCGCTAGTTCTGGGTCAGGTGAACAATTGAAACTTTGGTTAGCTATACCCCAGTGGCATTGGGCAATACATTTTATCCGTTTTGCAGGACCGAACAAAAAAAACCTGACCCATTTAAATAACAGTCAGGCCTTTTTTGACAATACGATTAAAGTACTTTCAACTAGTTATGGGGTTGTAAATGTACCCCCAAATCCATCCACATTGGAGCCCGACTTTAACGTCAGC
>NZ_BAAHBI010000048.1:0-1010 GCF_054776755.1 Spirosoma litoris
TTACAGGTCGCGTAATACTCAGCCGTTGCCGTTGGATAGAGGGTGATCGTTGAACCAACCAAGTTCACACCGTGCCACTGCACCGTTCCATTGCAACCCGTTGCCGTCAGGGAGACAGGTTCCCCACTACAGATCAGCGTTTTGCTCACCTTCACAATCGGTGTCTGTGGGTTTACCACCGTAATGGCAACCGCACTGGACTGATCGCTGAGGCAGCTGCGGAACTTACACTGTGCATAGTAGCTGGTATTGGCCGTTGGCGTCACCGTAATGCTCGTTCCCGTCTGGCCAGTCGACCAGTAGACCGTTCCATGGCAGCCATTCGCCGTCAGCACGACAGAGCCACCCACACAAACCGTATCCGCCGAAGCCGTTACCGTCGGGATAACCGGCGTTACGACCTGAATCGTATACACATTCGAGGATTTGCTGGTACAAGCCCCATTCTTGCAATACACCCAGTAGCTGTTGCTGCCAAGCGTTGGCGTCACGACGATGCTGCTGGTCGTTGCCGTTGTGCTATTCCAGATGGGCGTACCTACGCAATTTTCTGCCGTCAGCGTCACCGTTTCGCCTGGGCAAACAATCGTTGTGCTACAGGTTACCGTTGGCGTTGGCAAATCCGTATTCACATTGATCGTAATCAGGGCCGGATTGCTTAGGCAGGTAGCCAGACGGCACTGTGCCGTATAGGTTGTTTTACCGTAAGGCATTACCACGATCGAAGCACCTGTTTGCGCGTTCTCCGACCATTGAATGACACCCCCTTCGCAGCCTGCAGCCGTCAGCGTGACCGATGTGCCTGGACATACAGTATCCGTACTTGCACTGATTGTCGGTGTTTTGGCATCCAGCACCGTAACGGTAATCGCATTCGAAACCGGGCTCACGCAACTACCGATCACGCAACTGGCCGTATAGGTCGTTGTAACGGTTGGTGTTGCCACGATGGTCGCACCCGAATGGCCATCCGACCAGCGAATGGTACCCGATTCACAACCCCGTGTGCT
>NZ_BAAHBI010000049.1:0-3582 GCF_054776755.1 Spirosoma litoris
TATCGGCTCACCCAGTTATATGCTTAATTCAAGATGCTCCACAACTTTTGACCTTGATCCGAATCAAGGACAATACTTGTGGAGAGCATTGCATTTTTCTAGGTTTGTGCTTTCACCCAAGTCTCGCTCGTTTTGGAAAGTTTCTTGCCCTTAGTCGAATACCTCTTACCCGATTTCCTCTTATCGTATTATCAATTGACCCGTGTCGAGAAGGTCCCAGAGCTACTGCATCTGTATCTGGAAGAAAAGAACTATGAAGATGCCGATAGAGTAAAGCCAGATCTGCTCTCCAAAGGCTTTCTGCCAGTAATCACCATCCAGGATTTCCCTATTCGAGACAACCGAGTTTTCTTGCATATCAAACGCCGTCGCTGGCTCAATACGAAAACCGGTAAAATAGAACAACGGGACTGGAATCAAGTGGCACAGGGTACACGAATGACAACCGAGTTCGCACGGTCCGCCGTTGCGGCTTTTTTTAAACCAGGTTGACGGATTCGTTCCCCCACAATACCAGTAGCCTTGGCCGTTTGTATGGGGTAGATGGCAACCAACTAGCCCGACAATACCGGACTCACTTAAGCGATTTTCAGAACTGGCCCCAACGATCTCATGCCAAGCAGTGGTTGTTATTTCCTCAAAATCTAGGTACGCATCTCTCCTTGGATGAAACCAGCTTATCGCAGGGCGAACTCTATACCATCCTGACCAATAAAGCCGCTAAGGGTGGCAAGGTCGGACCGCCGATGCGGCAGTATCGTAGCCATTGTGGCGGGCACTAAGGGCGAAACCGTGATTCAGGTATTGAAACAACTATCACAGAAACAGCGCAATAAGGTAGCCGAGATTACCCTAGACATGGCGGGCAATATGGGGCTGATCGCCAAAAAATGTTTTCCCAAGGCGACTCAAGTGACTGACCGTTTCCATGTCCAGCAACTGGCCCTTGAAGCTGTTCAGGACATGCGCATCCACTACCGCTGGCAAGCCCTGGACGCCGAAAATGAGGCACTTGAGCAGGCCAAACTAACCGAAAGTGCTTATGAACCGGAACTGCTTGCCAATGGCGACACACTTAAGCAACTCTTGGCTCGCAGTCGCTATGTGCTCTATAAAAAGCCGACCGATTGGACACAAAGTCAGCAAGAGCGGGCGGCTTTGCTGTTTGGGCGTTATCCGGATTTGGAGAGGGCCGCATCGGCGGTCCGACTATGAATTGAGTCAGTCGCTGAGTCACATCTTTGAAAACACGACCAATAAGCTTTATGGCTTAGGCCGGTTGGCCAAGTGGCACGAAAAAGTACGCCAGGCCGGTTTCAAAGCCTTCAACACGGTGGCTCGTTCAATTCAAAACCACTACGAAACGATTCTGAATTACTTCGACAACCGCAGTACCAATGCCTCGGCTGAGTCGTTTAATGCCAAAATCAAGGCGTTTAGAAGTCAGTTCAGAGGGGTTCGGAATGTGGAGTTCTTCTTATATCGACTAACCCAGTTATATGCTTAATCCAAGTTGCTCCACAACTTTTGACCTTGATCCATAATGCGTTACTTTTAAGAATAAAAGCTAGGTTTCGCAGGAACAAAGATGGGCTTCTGCCATTTCCTCTCCGGTATCCAATCATTTAATAGTCAATGCTTAATAGTGTTTTCTTATTATTCTCTTGTAGATGACAGTATTTTATTCAAAAAATAGATTGAGAAAAAAAATATATTTGTGTTCAAACATAGACGATTGACAAGTAGACGTCAAATAGAAAAACCTTTTGTTGCCATATTGCCAATAATGTAACTTTATTTCCATGAATATCACTGCCAAACTTTGGAGCTTTTGCCATATACTCAGACATGATGGTATGGATTATGCTGACTATGTGGAGCAATTAACTTATTTACTATTTCTTAAAATGGCAGATGAAAATGGAATAAAAGTGCCTACTGGTTGTAGATGGCAGGAGATGTTAGAACTAAATGGAAAGGAATTAAATATTTTCTATGAAAATGCACTAAATACATTAAAAAATGAAGAAGGAATCTTAGGCCAAATTACTCTACATGATGAAATTTTGAACCAAGATTTAGGTAGACTTTATGGAGAGATCTTTGCCTAACCAACTCAGGTAATGTTCAAAAAGAATCAGACGGGTTTCAATGAATTTACAAGTATGACGCAACAGGTCTAACCCCTTTCGAAAGAATGAATTAGCCTTGTAGCCGTGGGCTTTGAGTCGAATTGATGAACGGTTTTGATGATAATAGCGGCCTACCTGCCAGCAAAATACAAAGGCTAAACTAGCCAAAGCTATCAGTTTCTTGAGCCGATCCAGAGCACTTAGATGCGTCTCTTCCAGACGAAAGCCTCGCTTTTTAAGGCTCTGAAAAAAAGTTTCGATGCTCCAGCGGTGGCGGTAGTGAGCAAAGAGTTTTTTTACGCTTAAAGAGCCACCTACCAATAGATAGTCGTTAGCGAGTTGCTTCAAGGCCATATTGAGCCGAACACCATCTACGATAACACCGTTAAAATAGCGTTCCTCCGATTGAGCCAGCAAGGTATCGGCCCGCCAGACCTCCCCATTACGAAGGGTGAGCAAGTGGGAAACGGGAAATCTGATAGCAAAACCTATGTGATTATCAATGAGCCACTTAAGCCATTTATGGCCGATGAACTCACGGTCACCTGTGAGCGACAGGATTCGCTCTTTACCAAACAAAGCCACAAACTCGTCCAATAAATCAATGCGTTCCTGAGCCTTCGAGTTGCCCTTTTTATCAAGCATCTGAATCAGAATAGGCAGGCCTACACCATGACTGTAAACCGTTAGGGTGAGGATGTTGATGTTTTGAGAGCCAAACTGCCAATTTGTGCGGTCAATACTGATGCGGCACTTTTGAGTCGGTACAAAGCTCATTAAGACGCAAGCTATAACCCGATAATCCAATTCATAGTGGGCAAAAAAAGCCTGAATCCGTCGCAGGTTTGATTCATCCTGAGCTGAGCCATTGAGTTTAGTGGCCAATTCGGGGAACTGGACGCTACGAGTCTCGATGATGCTGAAAATGAGGGCGAAAATCATTTTTAGACGGGCTAGATGCCAACGAGTACCTACTTGTTTGGTCGCTGATTGAAAGATTTGCTCTACCTTTGAGGAGTAATGGTCGATCATTACGGGGCTGGAGGGTTTGTTGCTTGGTCGCTACAAAGTTCCAGCCTTTTTCTTGGTTTCAAGTTTCATCATGTAGAGTATGAACCGTTAACAATCAATATGTTATATAGTGTTGATAGCATAGCAGAAAGGTAACTAAAAGGCTATCTTTCTATTAGGCCATTATAATACAATATTCTATTTTACGCTACATAATAAAGATCCACCGTATAATTTATGCTTAAAATCCTGATTCCTGGCTTTTATGTAGCTTGCTTTACAATGATGCAGTTTAGTCAATTTCGGGATAGAAAATAAGCCTCAGAGGATGATTTACTTCACCCTCTGAGGAATCGGTGTTTAGTTATAACCTGTCAATTTTAAAAATACCTGGGCGTCAGAATCCGATTCTTCCCGAAGCCAAACTCATACCGAATCA